>JASLDQ010000137.1 GCA_030151505.1 Chromobacteriaceae bacterium | reverse complement strand
CCGGCCAGCAGCTCGTCCAGACCAACGGCCGGATCGACCGGCGGCAGGCGGTCCAGGTGGGGCAGCAAGGGGGCGATGCCGGTCCATAGCGCGTCCGGCTGACCGAAGAGGCCGCTCACGGTCTCGAGTTGCGCCGCGTCCAGCGGATAAACGAAGCGGCGCCAGTAGTCGCGTGCCGCCTCGCCGCGCAGCGCGCGGTCGTCGGTGTTGACGGTCAGCGAGAACAGGCTGCGGCTGTCGAAGGCATGGGTGCGCAGCATCTTCTGGCAGAAGGCGTGGATGGTGTGGATGGCGGCCTCGTCCATCCACTGCGCCGCCACATCGAGGCGGCGGGCGAGCCGGTTCCAGTGTCCGGCCGGGTAGGCGGCGCGCAGCGCGAACAGGAAATCGTCATCGATGGCGGCGAGGAAATCCGCCTCGCCGGCCGGGGCGCGAAACGCGCGGGCGGCGTCGGCCAGCCGCGCACGAATGCGCTCGCGCAGTTCTTCGGTGGCGGCTTCGGTAAAGGTCACCACCAGAATCTGCGGCGGCAACAGGCCGTCCGGGCTGAAGGCGGCGGCATCGTCGTCGCTACGCGCACCGAGCACCAGCCGCAGGTAGAGCGCGGCGATGGTGAAGGTCTTGCCGGTGCCGGCACTGGCTTCGATCAGGCGGGTGCCGTGCAGCGGGAAGGTGTGGGCGTCAAGAATGGGCATCGGGCTGGGCCTCGGTGTCGGCATTGGGGGCGGCGGCTTGGGCGGCGGCGATCAGGCCGGCCAGCGCGAGGGTGAACAGCGGGCGATAGAGCCGGTCCGCCCAGTCGGCAAAGCCGGCCTGTGCCAGCGCGGCGAAGTCGGGATGGCTGCGGGCGAGTTCGATCACTTCCCGCGCCTCGCCGCCGCCGGCGAACTCTTCGCCTTCATACGCCTTGCGGGCCGCCTCGACGGCCAGCGCTTCACGGCTTTCCGGTTCGGTTTTCTTCGGCATTTCCAGCTCGCGCAACCACGCGGCGGCGGTCTTGCACGCCACCGGCAGCGGCCGGCGCAGGCCGGTGCGCCAGGCGTGGACCAGCTCGCGCAGCCGGGCGGCGGCGTCGGACTGCGCCAGCGGCGGCAGCACCACGGCCTGTTCGTTTTCCGACACCAGCACGCTGCGGACCGGCCGGCCGCAGGCGCTGGCGAGCAGGTGGCGCGGCCACAAACGGCACAGGTGGTGCAGCTTGAGCGCGTAGCCGTTGCCCACCACGACGCCGGGCCGCAGCTCGAGCACAGCGAGCTTGTCGCCATTGGCGCGCAGCGGGCCGAGCGCGGCCCTGAGGCGTACCGGCTGGCCGTCGATCTCGTCCTGCCAGTCCAGCGTCAGCGCGTCGCCTTCCTGCGGCCAGTCGGCCAGCGCCGTGCGCCAGTGCTGCCAGACCTTCACCAGCGGCTCGCGCCAGTGCGCCAGCTGCCGCTCGCCTTGCCGGCCGACCGGCAGCCGGCCTTCGCCCTGCAGGCGGTGGGCGGCGGCCTGCCACTGCCGTGCGAAATCCGCCTCGTCACCGGCGTCGCGCACCGCGTCCAGCAGTGCCGACTGCAGGGACCACGCCGACAGGTGATCGAGCGCGAATGGCTCGCAGTCGTCGACCTCATCCATGTCCTCGAACCTGACCTTGAGCCGCTGGCTGTAGAAATGCCGCACCGGCTGGCGCAGGAAACCCGTCAGCGTGGCCAGATCCAGCTCGCCGTTCCATTCCGGCGCCGGCAGTTCCGCCGAGTCGGCGGCGGCTTCGTGGCCCAAGTGGGCGTCGCGCCATTCGCCGGCGTAGGTGAACAGGCGTCGGACCGGAGTGCCGTCGGCGTGGTCGTGATCGTTGAAATAGCGCGGGCTGAAGGGTTGCAGTGGATGCCTGGTGGTGAGCTGTTCGAGCAGCTTGTCGCCGCCGTCGGCATCGTCCGGTGCGCAGCCGTGGCCGACCCAGCCGCTGGCGAGGTAGTCGCGCAACTGGTCGATCAGCACCGACGGTGGACGGTGGCGGTCGTCCTGCGCGCTGCGGCCGACGTGGCTGATGTAGAGCCGCTGTTGCGCAGACAGCAGCGCTTCCAGCAGCAGGTAGCGGTCGTCCTCGCGGCGCGAGCGGTCGCCGGGGCGCATGTCGCCGGCCATCAGGTCGAAGTCCGGCGCGGTCTGGCTGCGCGGGTAGTCGCCGTCGTTCATCCCCAGAAGGCAGATCGCCTTGAACGGGATCGCCCGCATCGGCATCAGCGTGCCGAAGTTGACGCAGCCGGCCAGAAAGCGCAGCGAGGCGCCGGTTTCGTCCAGATTGGCAAGCAGCACCTCGCGCACCACCGCCAGCGGCAACGGTTCGTCCATGAGGCCGGCATTGCCGCAATGCTCCAGCCAGCCGTCCAGCGCCGCCTGCATCTGCTCGAGCAGCATCGCTTCGTGCTCGCCACGGGCGAGCAGGGTGTCGTCGAGCAGGGCGTTGACGCGCTGTTGCCATTGCGCGGGAGTGGCCGGTCTGGCCAGCTCTTCCCAGTAGCGGGCGAGGGTGGCGACGCAGTCGGCCAACTGGCCGGCCAGCGCGGCGTCCAGTCCGCCGATTTCGTCGTAGGGCTGGATGCCTTGCCACTCGCCGGCGTCGCCCACCGCGTAACCCAGCAGCATGCGGCGCAGGCCGAACAGCCAGCTGTTCGCCTCGAAGCCGCCCAGCCCGAGCACGCGGCGGTGCTCGCCCGACAGGCCCCAGCGCACGCCGCTGCCCTCGATCCACGGCCGCAGGCGGTGGACGCCGGCTTCGTCCAAGCCGTAGCGGCGGCGGAAGGCCGGCACGTCCAGAAGGTCGAGCAGCTCGCTGACGGTCAGACGCGCATCCGGCAGGTGCAGCAGGGTTTCCAGCGCCCGCAGCAGGGGCTCGCTGGCGCGGCCGCTCTGGTCGGCGATGGTGTAGGGGATGTGGCGCGGGTCGTCGAACTTGATGCTGCCGAACACGGCGTCGACAAAGGGCGCGTAGCTCGCCACGTCGGGCACCATCACCATCACGTCGCGCGGGGCGAGCGCCAGGTCCGGGTCGGCGAACATCGCCAGAAGCTGGTCGTGCAGGATCTCGACTTCGCGCAGCGGGCTGTGGGCGATGTGGAAGGCGATCGAATCATCGCGCGTGCCGAGCACGCGGCGCCCGGCCGGGCTGGCCGGCGGCGGTTCGAGGTCGGTGACGGCCCATTGCACCTGTGTCAGCAGCGGGGCGCCGGCCGGCGGCGGCTCGCTGTCGAACAGGTCGATTTCGTTGAGGCTGGCGGCGGTGGAGGCCAGCCCGGCAAAGCGGTGGCGGTAGTCCTGCCAGCGGTCGTAGTCGTACAGGAGACCGATCATGTCGCGCCCCTGCCGGCCCCAGGCCGCCAGCAGTGGATGGGCGTGCTGGTGCAGGTCGGCGTCGTCCAGCTCGTCAGGCATGCCGGCGCGGCGGGCGTGGCGGGTCTGCTGCTGGCGCAGCAGCTGGCGGTCCTCGACGATGTCGCCCCAGTAGTGGCGGCAGGGATTCTGCACCGCCATCAGGATGTGGCAGTGGCGGCCCAGCGCGTTGAGGGCTTCGAGCGTCTGCTGCGGCAGGGTGGAAATGCCGAACACCACCACCCGTTCGGGCAGGCCGGCCGGGCGGACGCCGGATTCGGCCAGCGTCTGCAAAAAACGCTGGTGGACGGCGGCGCGATGGGTGTCGGCGGCGTCTGCCAGCGCCGCGCCCAGCCGGCGCCAAAGCTCGGGCTGCCAGGCCTGCGCCGGCGGGATGGCCTGGACCTGGCCGCGGCGGCTGATGCGGTCTAGGCCCTGGGTCCAGTCGTGCAGCCAGTCGGCGCGGTAAACCTGATACTGGTCGAACAGGTCGGCCAGCTGGCTGGCGAGCTGGTGACGCTTGCGTCCGTCCGGGTCGTGCTCGAGAAAACCGCGCAGCGGTTCGAACACCGGGTCGTCCAGCCAGCCCGGCAGCAGGGCGTAGAGGTGCCAGCCCAGCTGGGCCTTGTCGAAGGCCGAAGCCTGCGGCACGGCCTCCTCGCCCAGCACCGTGCGGTAGGCCTGCCACAGGAAGGCCGAGGGCAGGACGAAATCGCAGGCGGCGGCGATGCCGCAGCCGTCGTTGGCCGCCAGCGCGTGCTTGAGCCACTGCGCCATGCCCTGGCTCTGGACCAGAAACACCTCCGGGTCGAGCGGGTGGGGCAGCGGGTGGGCGGCCAGCCACGTCACCACCAGCGATTGCAGCATGTCGGCGCGGTTGGCGTGAATGATGGTGAAGCCGGTTTGGGCGGGGCTGGCGTGCGATTCCATGGCCGGTCCGGGTGTGAGCGGGGAGGGCGAGCTTAGCAAAACCGGCTTGGTGCGTTGGTCATGAATTTGATTCATGGCTGAAAATATCGAGAATGTTGCGGATAAATGGTCAATTTGTATGGCATTCACGCCAGATCGAGCCTTATCATATGGCATTCACTTTGGCTCGCCCGGGCCATCCTGATTCTGGCCTGTCAAATTTTTGTGAATTCATTGTGTTCCCTTTCACCGCTTCTTCCCGCCGCGCTCCGCATTCCGACCGTACCGTTTTTCTGCCTTGGATTGCCTGTGTTTTCGTTCTGATCCTGCTGGCCGTCACCGGGCTGGATCTGTGCCGCAATTATCAGGACCAGCAGGATCAGGCCGTGGTCGAGGCCTACAACCTGCGCCGGCTGGTGGAGGCCCGCGTGGTTGGCGTGCTGCGCGAGACCGAGCTGGTGCTCGATGACATGGAAGCCAATATCAGCCCGGCCGAACTGGGGCGGTCCGACCGGCTTGATCCGGCCCGGGCGGCGGCGTTGGTGGACTTGCTGGCCAGGAAGATGGCCAGCGTGCCGCAGGTCCGCCATCTGGGCTTCGTCACGCCGAAGGGCATCTATACCTATGCCGGCGTCGACGGGCTGGAGTCGATCGATATTTCGGACCGGGACTATTTCCGCCAGCTGCGGGATCAGCCGGGCATGCGCCGGGTGTACTCGGACGTTTTGGTGGCGCGGAGCGATGCGATCAGCAAGGTGGTGGTCGTGGCCCAGCGCGTCGATTACCCGGACGGGCGCTTTGCCGGGCTGGTGTTGTGCGGCATCCACCTGAGTTTTTTCCAGCAGTTGCTCGAAACGCTGGACGTCGGCGCGCATGGCGCCATCGGTTTCCGCGACCAGCATCTGGAAATGCTCGCCGGCGTGCCGTTCGGGGTCGGACAGACCGGGCCGGTGCCGGCGGACAGCCCGGTCGGGCAGCAGGTGCTGTCCGGCAAGACGTCCGGGCACTACCTGCTGCCGTCGGTCATCGACGGCAAAAACCGTATGACCAGCTGGGGCTGGATGCCGAATCTGCCCTACATCCTGTTCATCGGGATCGCCGAGAGCGACTACCTACAGCCGTGGTATTCACGCCTGTTCATTCTGGGGAGCGGCACGATCGTGCTGGTGCTGCTGGCCGTCGGCATTATCTGGCTGTACCGGCAGGACATCATCCGGCGCGATGCCCTGGCGCGGAGCCGGAAACAGCTGGAATCCAGCGAGGCGCGCTTCAGGCTGATGGTCGATGCCCTGCCGCTGCCGTTGCTGGTGACGCGGCTGGACGGCGACGAGGTGCTGTATGCCAATCCGCTGGCTGCCGAGATGTTCGGCTGCCCGGCGTCTGACCTGCAGCCGTCGGGGCAGCTCAGTTACATGGACCCGGAACGCCGGCGCCTGCTGATGCGGCGCGTGGCGGGAGTGGGGAGCGTCAGCAGCGAGGAAGTCCGCTTGCGCCGCGGCTCGGGCGAATCCTTCTGGGCGCTGGTGTCGGCGACCTCGATCGAATTCAACGGTGAGCCGGCGGTGATGATCGGCATCAACGACATCAGTAGCCGCAAGGAAATGGAGCTCAGCCTTCAGGTCCGCGCCACCACGGACGCCTTGACCGGGGCGGCCAACAGGGCCTGCCTGATGGAGGTGGGCGACAAGCTGCTGAAGCACTCCCTGCGCTACCAGCACGAGCTGTCGGTGCTGATGCTGGATATCGACCATTTCAAACGCATCAACGACACCTGGGGGCACCCCGTCGGCGATACCGCCATTCAGGGCCTGGTGTCCTGTTGCTGCGCCATGCTGCGCGACAGCGACATTTTCGGGCGGATGGGCGGGGAGGAGTTTCTGGTGCTGCTGCCGGATACGGATCTCGCGCAGGCTCAACAGGCGGCCGAACGGATGCGGCTGGCGGTGGAGGCATTGCGGACCGCCTGTGCCAACGGCAGCGACGAAACCTTCGGCTTTACCGTCAGCATCGGCGTTGCCACCCTGCGGATCGGCGACGACTACACGCTGGAGAACCTGCTGACCCGGGCCGACCAGGCGCTTTACCGCGCCAAGCGGAGCGGGCGGAACCGGGTGGTTGTCGACGGTCGGCCGCAGGACGAGGCTTTGCCTGCCCATGCAATGCATTCATCATTTGACCGTCATCAAGATGAACAGCAGGCTCCTGTCCCAGAATGATCCGCATGTCATGGATGTCTCATGACGTCAATCAACGACTTGCGGGAGAGCTAGACATGGAACTGATCAAGGAATTGCTGTCGTCGGACGTCGGGATCCTGAGCGCCGTGACCATCACGGTGACGTGCGTCATCATCACCTACTGTATTTCGTTCTTCATTCGCAAAACCCGCGAAGACCAGGCTGAAGACTGATTTTCCCGCACGGGGTTTTCTCCGGCAGATTCGATGGCCCGCTTACGCGGGCCATCGGCGTTTCAGGGACTGTCCGGCCGCATTGCGGCCTGGATGACAAACATGGCGACATCGCCGTCCCGGCGCAGGTTTTTGTTGCTACAATCCGCCGCTCTCTGCCGTCCCCGCAACAAAAGAGTCGAGGCAATGCCCGATTCTTCGGCGAATTGCTTCGCTGACTCTCCAGGCGCTATTCGGCCTCAAGCCGTGAAGTGGGGACCGTTTTTTGATCGTTTCCGTCCCGTGCGGAAAGGAATAAAGGACATACTTCATGGCTTGGACTGTCAACGACAGCCGGAATCTCTACGGCATCCGTCACTGGGGCGGACGCTACTTCGACGCCGGCGACAACGGCAACGTCATCGTGCGGCCGCAAGGACGCGACGGGGCGCAGATCGACCTTCATCAGCTCACCAGCAAGCTGCGCGCCGGCGGCCTGTCGCTGCCGCTGCTGGTGCGTTTTCCCGACATCCTGCAGCAGCGCGTCCTGCGCATCGTCGAGAGCTTTACCGCCGCCCGGACCGACTACGACTACCCGGCCGACTACACCCTGCTGTACCCGATCAAGGTCAACCAGCAGGAAGCGGTGATCAAGAGCATCATCGCCGACCCCACCCAGCCCATCGGCCTCGAAGCCGGTTCCAAGCCCGAGCTGATGGCCGTGCTGGCGCTGGCGCCCAAGGGCGGCACCATCGTCTGCAACGGCTACAAGGACCGCGAATTCATCCGGCTGGCGCTGATCGGGCAGAAGCTCGGCCACAAGGTCTTCATCGTGATCGAGAAAGAGTCGGAGGTGCAGTACGTCATCGACGAATCGATCAAGCTGGGCCTGATGCCCAACGTTGGCCTTCGCGTGCGCCTGTCGTCGCTCGGCACCGGCCAGTGGGCCGACACCGGCGGCGAGAAGGGCAAGTTCGGCCTGTCCGCCGCGCAGCTGCTGGCCGTGTCGCACCGCTTCATCGAGGC
>JASLDQ010000128.1 GCA_030151505.1 Chromobacteriaceae bacterium | reverse complement strand
GCGATGGCGAGCAGGGTGCTGGGCGCGCCGATGTTGCCCAGCGTCACCATGGTGGCGTCGGACGCGGCGATGATGCCGGCGCCCTTGAGGCCGATGATGGCGAGGAAGAGGCCGACGCCGGCCGAAATCGCCAGCTTGAGCGAGTGCGGGATGGCGTTGACGATGAGTTCGCGGATCCTGAAGCTGGTGATGGCGACGAAGATCACGCCGGAGATGAACACGGCGCCCAGCGCGGTCTGCCACGGCACGCCCATGCCCTTGACCACGGCGAAGGTGAAGTAGGCGTTGAGGCCCATGCCGGGAGCGAGCGCGATCGGGTAGTTGGCGACCAGGCCCATGATCGCGGTGCCGAGCGCGGCGGCGACGCAGGTGGCGACGAACACCGCGTTGAAGTCCATGCCGGTCTGCGACAGGATGGCCGGGTTGACGAAGATGATGTACGCCATCGTCAGGAAGGTGGTGAAGCCTGCGATGACTTCGGTTTTGACCGAAGTGCCGTGTTCCTTCAGTTTGAAGAACGATTCCAGGATGGTCATCGTCACGAGTCCTCTCGTTGGGGCGGGTGTCGGAAAAAACCGCATATTCTAGCTGAAAATCACGTGCTTAAGCCCATGCTAAACATCTTGCACCATACACCGTGCGCATGGGCCGCCGGGGCAAATGCCGCGCCGGCGGCTGGCCTGGCGCGTACAGGCCGCCGGCCGGACCCGGCATGGGGCATCGCGGGTTTTTGGGCTTTTGTGGTAACCTGAAACATTCGATTTATCCCGAGCGTCGCTCTTTCCCGTCATGGCTAGCGGTAATATTTTCATCGTCACGGCGCCGTCCGGCGCCGGCAAGACAACGCTGGTGGCCGCTTTGCTGGCTGCCGACAAGCAGGTTCACCTGTCGGTGTCCCACACCACCCGCGCGCCGCGCGAGGGCGAGGTGCACGGTCGTCACTACCATTTTGTCGATCGTTCCACCTTCGAGCACATGATCGGCCGGGGCGAGTTCCTCGAACACGCCGAGGTCTACGGCAACTACTACGGCACCAGCGAAACGTGGATACGCGAGCAGCTCAGCGCCGGTCGCGACATCCTGCTGGAAATCGACTGGCAGGGCGCCCAGCAGGTGCGCCGGGTCTTTCCGCAGGCCATCGGCATCTTCATCCTGCCGCCGTCCATCGAGGCGCTGGAGCACCGCCTGCGCGGGCGCGGCAAGGACAGCGAGGACGTGATCGAGCAGCGTCTGACCGTGGTCCGCAGCGAAATCGACCATGTCGCCGAGTTTGACTACCTGGTGGTCAACGAGGAAATCGACGAGGCGGTGCGCGACCTGGTTTCCATCGTCCGCGCCAACCGCCTGACCCGCGCCAGCCAGATCGGCCGTCGCAGTCGCCAGATCGCCCAGATGCAATCCAACGGATAAATCTGTTCTAATCGTATCAACCGCATTCTTAAGGAAACCGCAATGGCCCGCATTACCGTGGACGACTGCCTCAAACGCATTCCCAACCGCTTCGACCTGACCTTGGCCGCCACGTATCGCGCCCGCCAGCTGGCCAACGGTTCCACGCCGCTGGTCGAGGGGCAGCGCGACAAGCCGACCGTCATCGCCCTGCGCGAAATCGCCGCCGACCTGGTCGGTCGCGAATTGCTTGATCGCGCCAGCCGCGGCTGAATCGAAGAGGTTTGATCCGATGAGCAGTGTGGAAGCCGCATCCGTCGACTACGACTTGCTGGTAGCCGGGCAGGCCGAAGCACTGTTGGCCACGGCAGGGACGTATCTCAAAGAGGACGACCTGCCGTTCCTGCATGAAGCTTTCCAGTTTGCGCGGGATGCCCATGCCGGGCAGACGCGCAAGAGCGGCGAGCCCTACATTACCCACCCGATCGCGGTGGCGCAGATTCTGACCGGCTGGAAGCTCGACGCCCACGGTCTGGCTGCCGCGCTCCTGCACGACACAATGGAGGACACCGGCGTTGCCAAGGCCACGCTGGTCGAGCACTTCGGCAAGAGCGTCGCCGAGCTGGTGGATGGGCTCTCCAAACTGGAACGGCTGGAGTACGAGAGCAAGGAGAGCCGCCAGGCGGAAAATTTCCGCAAGATGGTGCTGGCGATGGCGAAGGACATTCGCGTCATCATCATCAAACTGGCCGACCGCCTGCACAACATGCGCACGCTCGACAGCATGCGCGAGGACAAGCGCCGCCGCATCGCGCAGGAAACCATCGACATCTACGCCCCGATCGCCAACCGCATCGGGCTGAATCAGGTCTACCGCGAGCTGCAGGACCTGAGTTTCAAGCATCTCTACCCCAATCGCTACGGCGTGCTGGCCAAGGCCGTGCGCGCCGCCCGCGGCAACCGGCGCGAGCTGGTCAGCAAGATCATGCAGGCGCTGAGCCGCAAGCTGGTCGAGGCCAATCTCGAGGCCACCATCCGCGGCCGCGAAAAAAATCTCTACAGCATCTACCGCAAGATGCACGAGAAGCACCTGAGCTTTTCCGAGGTGCAGGACATCTACGGCTTTCGGGTGATTCTCAATGACATCCCGGGCTGCTACTTGGCGCTGGGTGCGCTGCACAGCCTGTACAAGCCCATTCCGGGCAAGTTCAAGGATTACATCGCCATCCCCAAATCCAACGGCTACCAGAGCCTGCACACGACCCTGTTCGGTCCGTACGGCACGCCGATCGAGGTGCAGATCCGCACCCGCGACATGCACCGGGTGGCCGAAGCCGGCGTGGCCAGCCACTGGATGTACAAGTCCGGCGACGACACGCTCGACACCGCGCGCCAGCGCACCCACCAGTGGCTGCAGGACATTCTGGATATCCAGGCCGAAACCGGCGACGCGGTCGAGTTCTACGAACACATCAAGATCGACCTGTTCCCGGACGAAGTCTACGTCTTCACGCCCAAAGGCAAGATCCTGGTGCTGTCGCAAGGCGCCACCCCGGTCGATTTCGCCTACGCGGTCCATACCGACATCGGCCACCGCTGCATCGCCGCCAAGGTCAACCATGAACTGGTGCCGCTGCGCACCCAGCTGAAGAACGGCGACACGGTCGAGGTCATCACCTCGACCCAGGCCAAGCCCAACCCGTCGTGGCTGACCTTCGTCACCAGCGGCCGGGCTCGTTCGGCCATCCGCAACTCGCTCAAGACCTTGCAGCGCGACGAGGCCACCCAGCTGGGCGACCGCCTACTCAAGCAGTCGATGCACTCGCTGTCGGCCCAGCCCTTCGTGCTGTCCGACGGGGTGTGGAACGCCTACCTGCGCGAATTCGGGGACAAGGACAAGAAAGCCAAGGCGGCCGACGTGCTGGCCAACATCGGTGCGGGCAAGCAGCAGGCCATGCTGGTGGCGACCCGCCTGCTCGAGCTCGCCGGTGCGGCATTGGGCCAGCCGGCCCGCTCCGGCCCGCTGCTGATCCGCGGCAACGAAGGCATGTCGCTGCAGTTTGCCGGCTGCTGCAGCCCGCTGCCCGGCGACCCGGTGGCGGCGGCCATCACCAAGGGGCAGGGGCTGGTCATCCATACCCGCTCCTGCGCCAACCTCAAGCGTCTGGATCCGGACAAGGTGCTGGAGGCGGATTGGGAGATCAAGACGCCGCACATGTACAGCGTGCCGGTGACGGTGCTGGCGCAGAGCGAGCGCGGGGCACTGGCGCTGGTGGCGGCCGCCATTACCGAAGGCGGCGCCAACATCGAAAGCGTCGACATGCAGGATGCCCACAAGGGCGAAGGCTATGTGCAGATCAAGTTCCGCCTGCAGGTCGAGAACGCCGGCCATCTGGCCGACGTGATGTCGCGCATCCAGGCGCAGGCGCTGGTCGTTCGCGTGAGCCGGAGTTGAGCATGTCGTCCGTACTTCTGTTTGCGTGGCGGAACATTGCCGCCGCCGGAGTCCGCCGATGACCCCGATCGCCATTACCGTCAACGGTGACGCGCGGCAGCTCGCGGCCTGCTCGCTGGCCGAGTTCATCGAAGCCGAAGGCTGGGCCGGCCGCCGCATCGCGGTCGAGCGCAACGGCGACATCGTGCCGAAAAGCCGCCATGCCGAAATCATGCTGCAGACCGGCGACACGCTGGAAATCGTGGTCGCCGTCGGCGGCGGCTGATTCAACCCTTTCCAGACCCATCGATTCGCAGGAAGCAAGCATGGATTCACTTCTCATCGCCGGACGGGAATACTCGTCGCGACTGCTGGTCGGTACCGGCAAGTACAAGGATTTCGCCGAAACCGCCGCCGCGCTGGATGCGTCCGGTGCCGAAATCGTCACCGTCGCCATCCGCCGGGTCAATCTCGGCCAGGACCCGGATCAGCCCAGTCTGCTCGACGCGTTGCCGCCCAAGCGCTATACCCTGCTGCCCAATACGGCCGGGTGCTACACCGCCGAAGACGCCATCCGCACCTTGCGGCTGGCGCGCGAACTGCTGGACGACCATCGCCTGGTGAAGCTCGAGGTGCTGGGCGACCCGAACACGCTGTTCCCGAACGTGGCGGAAACCATCAAGGCGGCCGAAGTGCTGGTGAAGGAAGGCTTCGACGTGATGGTCTATACCTCGGACGATCCGATTGCCGCCCGCCAGCTCGAAGACATCGGCTGCTGCGCGATCATGCCGCTGGCCAGCCTGATCGGCTCGGGTATGGGCATCCTCAATCCGTGGAACCTGTCGCTGATCATCGAGCAGAGCAAGGTGCCGGTGCTGGTCGACGCCGGGGTCGGCACCGCCAGCGATGCGGCCATCGCGATGGAGCTGGGGTGTGACGGGGTGCTGATGAACACCGCGATCGCCGCCGCGCGCGAGCCGGTGCGCATGGCGCGGGCGATGCGGCTGGCCGTCGAGGCCGGGCGCGAGGCCTTTCTGGCGGGCCGGATGCCGAAGAAGCTCTATCACGGCGCGCCGAGCTCGCCGGTGGACGGGGTGATCGGCAAGGCTTGATCGCACTTGCTGCGCAAGTCCCGTAAAAACAGGGTTTTACAAACCGCGCGGCCGTAACGTACAATCCACCGGAGTCACGGGTTGTCCGTGACTTTTTCTTTAAACCCTGAAAATTCCTAAGGATTGGTGATTTTTCATGCCCAGCGTTCGCGTGAAAGAAAATGAGCCGTTTGAAGTCGCTATGCGTCGCTTCAAGCGTGCAGTCGAAAAGACGGGTCTGCTGACCGAACTGCGCGCCCGCGAGTTCTACGAAAAGCCGACCACTGAGCGCAAGCGCAAAGCCGCTGCCGCTGCCAAGCGTCACTACAAGCGCTTGCGTAGCCAAATGCTGCCGCCGAAGCTCTATTGATCTTTTCGGTCATTTTCGCGAAAGCAAAGAAACCGCGAGCGCAAG
This sequence comes from Chromobacteriaceae bacterium, assembly GCA_030151505.1. Classification (GTDB taxonomy): domain Bacteria; phylum Pseudomonadota; class Gammaproteobacteria; order Burkholderiales; family Aquaspirillaceae; genus JASLDQ01. The sequence continues at coordinate 3,274 of JASLDQ010000128.1, read as the reverse complement.
CTTGCGGTTTTCGCCATTCTGGCGCCCGGCTGTCAGGCTCGGGTGCCGCTTCGGACCACGCCGCCTGTGGCCCGTTTACCAAAGTCCGATGCCATGAATCTCAAAGCCCGTATCACCGATGACATGAAAGCCGCGATGAAGGCCAAGGAAGCGGCCCGCCTGTCGGCCATCCGCCTCCTGCTGGCCGGGATCAAGCAGAAGGAAGTCGACGAGCGCATCGAGCTCGACGACGCCGGCGTGATCGCCGTCATCGACAAGATGCTCAAGCAGCGCCGCGATTCGGTCAGCCAGTATGAAGCCGCGCAGCGGCAGGATCTGGCCGACAAGGAAAAAGCCGAAATGGACGTGCTGTCGGCCTATCTGCCGCAGCCGCTGAGCGACGCCGAGATCGCCTCGCTGATCGAGGAAGCCGTGGCGGCCACCGGTGCTGCAGGGATGCAGGACATGGGCAAGGTGATGAGTGTGCTGCGCCCGCAACTGTCCGGGCGCGCCGACATGGGCGTGGTATCGGGCAAGATCAAGGCGCGTCTGGCCGGCCAGTAAACCCGGATGATTCCGCAGGATTTCATCGACCAGCTGCTCGCCCGCGTCGACATCGTCGACGTGGTGGAGCGCTATGTTCCGCTCAAGAAGGCCGGGCGCGACTACATGGCCTGCTGCCCCTTCCACAAGGAAAAGTCGCCGTCGTTTTCGGTGAGTCCGACCAAGCAGTTCTATCACTGCTTCGGTTGCGGCGCCCACGGCAGCGCGATCACTTTCCTGATGGAACACACCGGCCAGGGCTTCATCGACGCGGTGCGCGACCTGGCCCAGCAGGTCGGCCTGACCGTGCCGCAGGGCGCGGCCGAGCCGCAGGCCCAGACCCGGCGCGCTACGCCTGAGCAGGGCGATGCGCTGCTGACGGCGGCGCGTTTCTACAAACAGCAATTGAAAAGCTCGGCCGATGCCATTACCTACCTGAAGCAGCGCGGCGTGAGCGGTGAAATCGCCGCCCGCTACGGTCTGGGCTATGCCCCGGCTGGCTGGACCGGCTTGCAGTCGGCGTTCGACAACTACCTTGATCCGCGCCTGGAAGAAGTCGGGCTGCTGGTGACCAAGGAGGACGGCAGTCGTTACGACCGCTTCCGCGACCGGGTGATGTTCCCGATCCGCAATGTCCGCGGCCAGGTCATCGGCTTCGGCGGCCGGGTGATGGGGCAGGGCGAGCCGAAGTACCTGAATTCGCCGGAAACGCCGCTGTTCGAGAAGGGGCGCGAGCTCTACGGCCTGTTCGAGGCGCGCGACGCGATCCGGGCCGGCAACCGCGTGCTGGTGGTCGAGGGTTATATGGACGTGGTGGCGCTGGCGCAGTACGGCGTCGGCTATGCGGTTGCCACGCTTGGCACCGCCACCACCGCGACGCATGTGCAAAAGCTGTTTCGTCAGGCCGACCGGGTGATCTTCTGCTTCGACGGCGACAAGGCGGGGCGGCGCGCGGCGTGGCGGGCACTGGAAAACGTGCTGCCGGAGCTGCGCGACGGCAAGCGGGCCGATTTCCTGTTCTTGCCGGCCGAGCATGATCCGGACAGCTATATCCGTGAATTCGGCCGCGAAGGATTCGAAGCCCTGCTCGATGCCGAGTCGGTGCCGCTGTCCAGTTATCTGGTGCGCGAGCTGTCCGGCCGGGTCGACATGAGCACCGATGAAGGCCGGGCGGAGTTGCTGAATATCGCCAGGCCGCTGGTGCTGTCGGTTAAGGCGCCGGCCCTGTCGCTGCTGATCCGCAAGAAGCTGGCCGAACTGGCGCAGCTGGACGCGGCCGAGCTCGATCGCTTGTGGGGCTTGCGTCGCGGCCTGAGTGGCCGGGTGGGGCAGCGCGGCCCCGGCGGCGGCAAGCGGGCCGAGGTGTCGCTGCCGCGCAAGCTGATCCGCTGGATATTGCTGGACCCGCCGCTCGCTGCGCGTGCCGCCCTGCCGCCAGTGGATGGCTGGGCGGGGGATGCACAGCTCTTGGCCGAGCTGCTCGGCTGCGCCCAGGCCGGCGGTGTGCCGCGCGACACTGCCGCCTTGCTGGAGCGCCTGCGCGGCAGCGCGCTGGACGAACAGCTGGCGCCGGTGGTGGCCGAGCTGCTGGCGGACGACGGTGGTCTGTCCGACGCCGATCCGGACGAATTCGACGACGCGATCGCCAAACTGGCGCATCGGGTCGATGAAGAGCGCCTTGATCGGCTAAAACAAAAGGATGCTCGCGAGGGTCTAAACCCGGACGAAAAGCGTCTTTTGCTTGAACTCTTGCTTCGTCCCCGTTCCGCCGGGCCGTAAGGTGCCGGCGGGGTGTGGTATAATTTAATGTTTTTCCAGTCCAATTTTACGCAGGATGCAACATGGCGGCCATTCCCAACAACGAGAAGGATGCTAAGTTGAAAGGCCAACAAACGGCCGCTCCCGACAATACCGAGGAGCGTCGCAAACGCCTGAAACAACTGATCGTGCAGGGCAAGGAGCGCGGCTACCTCACGTACGCCGAGATCAACGACTCCCTGCCCGAGGACGTGCTGGATGCCGAGCAGATCGAAAGCATCATCAGCATGATCACCGACATGGGCATCCAGGTGTATGACGAGGCGCCGGACGCCGAGCAGCTCCTGATGTCCGATGCGACGCCGGTGGTCGCCGACGAGGACGTGGTGGAAGAAGCCGAAACGGCGCTGTCCACCGTCGACTCCGACTTCGGCCGCACCACCGACCCGGTCCGCATGTACATGCGCGAGATGGGCACGGTCGAGCTCCTCACCCGCGAGGGCGAAATCGAAATCGCCAAGCGCATCGAGGACGGCCTCAAGCACATGATCCAGGCGATCTCCGCTTGCCCGGGCACGGTGCGCGAAGTGCTGGACCTCGTCGACCGCATCGAGAAGGACGAGATCAAGGTTGACGAAATCTTCGACGGCTTCATCGATCCGAACGCGGTCGAGGAAGACGAGAAGGCACCCGAACAGCCCGAGCCCGTCGCCGAGGAAGAGGATGCCGCCGCCGAAGGCGCCGAGGAAGAGGAAGAGGACGACGAAGCCGCCGCAGCCGCGCTGACCGCCGCCAACCTCGAAGAACTCAAGCGCGAGGCCATCGCTTTCTTCGCCAACGTGCGCAAGCTCTATGAAAAGATGGTCAAGGCGCTGGTCAAGTACGGCCCGCAGTCCAAGCAGCATCTCGAGCAGCAGCAGGCGATCACCGCCGAGTTCATGAACATCCGCTTCTCGGCCCGTCAGGTCGAGGCGCTGTGCGAACGTCTGCGCAG
>JASLDQ010000089.1 GCA_030151505.1 Chromobacteriaceae bacterium | reverse complement strand
GCGCTGGGCTCGAACCTGTCCGCGCTGTGGATCCTGATCGCCAACGGCTGGATGCAGAACCCGGTCGGCGCCGCGTTCAACTACGAAACCATGCGCATGGAGCTGACCAGCATCACCGAGGTGTTCTTCAATCCGGTGGCGCAGGTCAAGTTCGTCCACACGGTCGCCGCCGGCTATGTCGCGGCGTCGATGTTCGTGCTGGGCGTGTCGAGCTGGTATCTGCTCAAGGCGCGCGACACCGGCTTTGCGCTGCGCTCCTTTGCAGTGGCGGCCGGCTTCGGGCTGGCGTCGGTACTCTCGGTGATCGTGCTGGGCGACGAGTCCGGCTACACCACCGGCGAGGTGCAAAAGGTGAAGCTGGCCGCAATCGAAGCCGAATGGAATACCGAACCGGCCCCGGCGGCGTTCACGGCCATCGGCCTGCCCAACCAGGCCCAGGAGCGCACCGACTACGCGGTCAGGATTCCTTACCTGATGGGGCTGATCGCCACCCGCTCGACCGATACGCCGGTAACCGGCCTCAAGGACCTCAAGCTGCAGCACGAAGCGCGCATCAGGAGCGGCATGCAGGCCTACGCCGCGCTGACGCAGCTCAAGGCCGGCGACACCTCGCCCGCGGTGCGGACGCAGTTCGAGCAGCACAAGGCCGACCTCGGCTTCGGCCTCCTGCTGAAGAAATACACCGCCAACGTGGTCGACGCGACGCCGGCGCAGATCCGGGCCGCCGCCAGCGACACCATCCCGCAGGTGGCGCCGCTGTTCTGGAGCTTCCGCATCATGGTGGGGCTGGGGATGCTGTTCCTCGCCATCTTCGCCACCGCCTGCTTCCTGCTGGTGCGCCGCCGCCTGGCACCGCAGCGCTGGTTCCTCAGGCTGTGCGCGCTGGCGATTCCGCTGCCGTGGGTGGCGATCGAGCTGGGCTGGATCGTGGCCGAGTACGGCCGCCAGCCGTGGACCATTTCCGGCGTGCTGCCGACCCACCTGTCGGCCTCGCAGCTCGACCCGGGCCAGCTGCACTTCAGCCTGATCGGACTGGTGGGGATCTACTCGCTGCTGTTCGTGATCGAGATGTTCCTGATGCTCAAGTACATCCGTCTCGGCCCGGCCAGCCTGCACACCGGCCGCTACCACGGCGAAACCCCGGCGGCGGTCGACCCGCAACCGCAACAGGCTTGAGGAGCGCATCACCATGTTGGATTACGAAACCCTGAAACTGGTCTGGTGGGGATTGATGGCGGTGCTGCTGATCGGCTTCGCCGTCACCGGCGGCTTCGACATCGGCGTGGCGACGCTGCTGCCTTTCGTCGGCCGCAACGATGACGAGCGCCGCATCGTCATCAACAGCGTCGGCCCGACCTGGGAGGGCAACCAGACCTGGCTGATCACCTTCGGCGGCGCGCTGTTCGCGGCGTGGCCGCTGGTGTATGCGGCAGCGTTCTCGGTGCTGTATGTGGCGCTGATGCTGACGCTGTTCGCGCTGTTCCTGCGCCCGGTCGGCTTCGACTACCGCAGCAAGCTGCCCGGCGCGCGCTGGCGCAACAACTGGGACTGGGCGCTGTTCGTCGGCAGCAGCGTGCCGGCACTGATCTTCGGCGTCGCCATCGGCAACCTGTTCGTCGGTCTGCCCTTCGCCTTCGACAGCAGCATGCATGTGCGCTATGCCGGCAGCTTCTTCGACCTGCTCAATCCGTTCGGGCTGTTCTGCGGGCTGGTGGCGGTGTCGATGCTGACCCTGCATGGCGCGACCTTCCTTGCCAGCAAGACCGACGGACCGGTCCGTGCGCGGGCGGTGAGGGCGGCGCGCGGCTTTGGAGTGCTGACGGCGACGCTGTTCGCGCTGGGCGGGCTGTGGGTGTTGCGCTTGCCGGGCTGGCAGCTGGAGCAGATTGGCTCGCTCGACGCGGCGCTCGACCCGCTCGCCAAGCAGGTGAGCATTCTGGCGGGCGGCTGGCTGGCCAATTTCCGCGCCCACCCGCTGTTGTGGCTGCTCCCCGTCGCCGGCATCGCCGGTGCGCTCAAGGCGGCGCTGCTCGCCAAGCGCTGGCCGCGGCTGGCGGTGCTCGCCAGCGGCACCACCTGCGCCGCCATCATCCTGACTGCCGCCGCCGCGCTCTTCCCCTTCGTGCTGCCCTCGCAGCTCGATCCGGCGTCGAGCCTGACCCTGTGGGACGCGGTGTCCAGCCACAAGACGCTCGGCATCATGCTGGGCGTGGCGCTGGTGTTCGTGCCGCTGATCGGGCTCTACACCGCCTGGGTCTACCGGGTGATGCGCGGCCCGGTCACCGCCGAACGCCTCAAAACCGATACGCACAGTTATTGACCCGGAGCCGCCGGCCCCTCCCCTGCCGCCCTGTCGCGGCGGGACCGGCCGGCGATTCCCACAGGAGACATCGCCATGTGGTACTTCGCCTGGATACTCGGCCTCGGCCTCGCGCTGGCGCTCGGCATCATCAATGTGATGTGGCTGGAAAGCCAGTACGCTTTCGGCTCTCGCGACGAGCAGGAAACCCGCCGCCGCTTCGAGCACTCCCGTTCGACGCGGCGCGGCAAGACACCGTAGCGCGCCCCGTGCCTGCTGTAAGCCCCAGCTCCCGGGGCCCCGAAACGGCCTGCTTACCAGAAAAGGACCGGCCGTTTTTGTTTGACCTGAATGTAACGGATTGTTAGCGTATGGCTTATGCATCGCCTTCGGGTGTCGCATCGCACAATCAACCCGTTTTTCATTATTCAGGAGATTACGATGACAGACCGCACTCTGGCCGCCGAAAAAGACCATCTGCTCAAGGAGGTCCGCGAGGCACTGGCCGACACCGAGGAACTGATTGCCGCCGCCGGCGAAGGCGGTTCCGAGCAGGCCCGCCGCCTGCGCGAAAAGGCCACGGAAAGCCTCAAGGCCGCCAAGGAAAGCCTGATCGCCGCCGAGCAAAAGGTGGTGCAGAACGCTAAAGCTGCCGCCAAGGCCACCGACCAGTACGTCCACGACAACCCGTGGAAGGCGATCGGGCTCACCGCCATCGTGGCTTTCCTGCTCGGCCTGCTGGTCTCCCGCCGCTAAACCATGGCCGCCCCGCGCCCCGGTACGCTCCGCTCCCTTCTGGACGGAGCCTTCGCCCTGCTGATGACCCGTGTCGAACTGTTCCGGCTGGAAGCACAGGAACAGAAAGACGCGCTGGCCGGCCACGTCGTGGCCGGCGTGGGCGCGGCCGTGCTGCTGCTGGTCAGCCTGCAGGCGCTGCTGTTGTGCATCATGGTGCTCGCCCCTCCAGCCTGGCGCGCCGCCGTGCTGGGCGGGCTGGCCCTGCTGTGCTTGCTGGGTGGGGTATTCGTGCTGATCCGGCTCAAGCGCCGCCTTGAAAACCAGCCACCGCCGTTCGCCACTACCGTGGCTGAACTGCACAAGGACTGGGCCGCCCTCAACCGACGGGAGGCCGAATGACCCGCGAGCAACGCCAGTTCCGCAAGGACATGCTGGTGATCAAGGGCGAAGCGCAACGCCTGCGCCTGTCGCTCGAAGTCGAGCGCTTCCGCCAGCCGGGCGCCCTGCTCCGGCACGGACTCGACGCTTGGCAGGACCAGCGTGCCACCGGCCGGATACTCGGCCTGCTCCACGCCTGGCTGCCTTCCGTCCGCCTGCGCGGCTGGGCTCGCCAGGCCCTGCGGGGCTATGTGCTGTGGCGGCTGGTACAGCGCCTGCTGCAACGCTAGTCCTCCCCGGTTCGTTCATCCCCGCCCGCCCCGGTATAATCCGGTCATGCCTCCTGACTTGTCCCCCGCACTGCCCCACGACGAATTTTTCATGCGCCAAGCGATCGAACTCGCTCAGGCAGCCGCCGACGCCGGTGAAGTCCCGGTCGGTGCGCTGATCGTACTGCAGGGCAAGGTCGTCGGCCGTGGCAGCAACCAGCCCATCGGCCGCCACGACCCGACCGCCCACGCCGAAATCGTCGCCCTGCGCGACGCCGCCACGCGCTTGGGCAACTACCGCCTGCCGGGCTGCGAGCTCTACGTGACGCTCGAGCCCTGCGCGATGTGCGCCGGCGCAATCCAGCATGCCCGCATCGCCCGGGTGATCTTCGGCGCCCGTGACGCCAAGACCGGCGCGGCCGGCAGCGTGATCGACCTCTTTGCCGAGGAAAAACTCAACCACCACGCCGCCGTCACCAGCGGCGTGCTGGCCGACGAATGCGCGGCC
>JASLDQ010000063.1 GCA_030151505.1 Chromobacteriaceae bacterium | reverse complement strand
CGAGAAAACCGGCGACGACGCCGATGGCCGCCAGCGCGGCCAGAATGGAAAGATCAGGCATGATGGGCAACGGTATGTCGGAAAAACAGGCAGGATGGCAAGCGCGCCCACTTATGTCAAAAACCTTGCTGTGAAGACGCGCGAGGCGGAGACAAAAGCTTGTACACGACGGCTGGCACGCCGGTCGGGCCGCGTGCAGTCTGCCGCCGGCCATCCTCATGCGCCGGAGAAAACATCTGCGTCTTCTGCTTCTCGTCCTGCCCCCGCTGGCCGCGGCCTGTACCGCGACCCCGGCCAGAGTGTCGGTCAAGCCGATCGAAATCACCCCGATCGGGGTCGAGGTTGGCAACGGGGAACGGGGCACGTTCTGCCCGCCGGGTCAGGCCAAGAAAGGCAATTGCTAAGTCTGGAATGAGCGGACGGCAGCGCGATTCGGCCGATCACGGCGCGGACGGACACTCGACGCCGTTGCTGACCATCCGGTAGCGAATGCAGCGTTCGGTAACTACCGCGTCGAGCGCGGTATCCCACGGCTCGCGCGGAACGGTGTCGATTTCCTGACAGGCATAGGCGCAGCCGATCAGCCAGGGGCGCGCACGGCGCGACGGCCGCAGCAACGGCGCCAGTGTGGCATCGTAGTAGCCGCCGCCCTGCCCCAGCCGGTGGCAATCTGCGTCGAATCCCAAGAGCGGCAGGAAGATGTGATGCAGCCGCGATGCGGCAACGGGGCGACCCAACGGCTCGGCAATGCCGTGGTGATTGCGAATCCAGCGCTGGCCGGGACGCAGCTCGACGAACCCCATCCGCCGGCCGCGTTTGGGCACGACCGGCACGAACACCTTGCAACGTCGCGCCAGTGCCCTGACGGCCAGCGGCGTGAGATTCAGCTCGCTGCCGGCGGCGATATAGACGGCCACCCGTCGGCCGGGAGCCAGCCAGCAGCTGGCACTGACGGCAACGCGCCGGGCAACGCGCTGGCAGAACGTGGCGGACAAGGCCAAGCGGCGGCGGCGCAGCTCGGCGCGCAAGGCGCGTTTTTGCTCGGGCAGAGAGGAAGTCAAAGGAGAGATAAAGCCGAGAGAGGAAGCCCCCGCGAGTGCCGATACGGCCCTTATCCCGAACCTAGAGGTTCAGGGGGTCACCGGCAGGGCACGCCGGGCGCACCGACGAGCGGCGCGACACACCTGTGCACACAAAGCTGGCAACCAGAGTACTACTATTGGTTCAAGGAAATCAGACCTTCCCGAACACCGCAGGGGACTAAACTGGTAAAGATCAGAACAAGTCGGCTTGCCCGGTCAGGGCGGTTTCCACCGTCTCGTTGATGGCTTTTATTTTACGTTGAATCCGTTCGCTGTCCAACGGATTTGTCGTTTTACCCTGCATCAGCTCGTGCGTGATGTTCAGGGCCGCCAGAATGGCGATGCGTTCGGCATCCACCACCCGGCCGGAATCGCGAATGGCGCGCATCCGCTCTTCCAGCATGCGGGCGGCCGCCATGAGTCCGGCGCGCTCCTCGTCCGGACACGCCAGCGTGAAGCGGCGACCCAGCAAGTCGATGTCTACTTGGGCAACACTCATCAATCGATCTCCGGCAGGCGGGCGAGCAGGCCCTCGATCCGAGCGCGAGTCTCGTCGAGCTTGCAGGCCAAGTCACCGTTGGCCTGCTCGGCCACCGCCAGCTGCGTCTTGAGCTGGTCGTTGTCGGCACGCAATTCGCGGCAGAGCCGCGCCAGGTCGTGCACCTTGTCGTGCAATAAATCGAGATCTGCTTCCATGCGCCGCACTATAAGTCGAGCCCGCCGACGCGGTCAAACCGTGCCGCTCAGCGTGCCCGCGCGTCGTCCAGCAGACGGCACACCGCCGCCGCCCCCTCGACCAGCCGCGGCCCCGGCCGGCTGACCAGATCGGCGGGCAGGCTGTACAGCCGTCCATGCGCCACCGCCGGGATCGACGGCCAGTGCCGCCACACGTCCAGCGACGACCGCTCATCGATGCTCATCATCACCGCCGGCCGGGCCGCGACCACCGCCTCGGCACTAATCTGCGGCACCAGCGGCACCAGTCCGGCAAAGACATTGTCGCCGCCGCACACCTCCAAAAGGGCGGTCAGGAACTGCCGGCCGTTGACCGTCATCAGGGGCTGCCGGCTGACCTGCAGGAACACCGACAGGCGGGGCTTGCCGGCCTGGGCCTGCCGCAACTCGGCCAGCCGCTGCCGGAATGTCGTCGCCGCCCGGCGACCGGTGGCGTCGTGGCCGCTCAACACCCCCAGCCGTTCCATATTGCTGGCCACCGTTTCCAGATCGGCGGCTTGCGACAGATAGAGCGGAATGCCCATCTGCTTCAGCCGGGCCAGATCACGCGGCGGATTGCCGCTTTGCCAGCCGACGATCAGATCCGGCTTCAGCGCCAGCACCTTTTCCAGACTGATGCCGTTGTAGCCGCCCACCCGCGGCAGGCGCGCGGCTTCAGCGGGGTAATCGCTGTAATGGGTGACGGCCACCACCTGCGGCCCGGCTCCCACGGCAAACAGCAGCTCGGTCACATGCGGCGCCAGGCTGACGATGCGCTGCGCCGGTCGCTCCAGCCGCACCGCCGCACCGCTGTCATCCACCACCGCCGGCCCGGCCAGCGCCAGCCCCGGCAACAAGAACAGGCCCAGCCACTGCACCACACCCCCAACGCCCCTCATGCCGTCCCGCCTTTCAGCGCCAGCGGCAGGCCGCAGGCCACCAGCGTCACCCGCTCGGCCAGCGCCGCCACTGCCTGATTGAGCCGGCCCAGTTCGTCCACGAACCAGCGGGTCGAACGGCCCAGCGGCACCACGCCGAGGCCGATTTCATTGCTCACCAGCACCACATCGCCGGGCAACCCGGCCAGCCCGGCCAGCAGCGCGCCACGCTCGCGACCGAACGCAGCCATGTCGACTCCGCCGTCCTCCTGCAGAAAGCCGGCCAGCCACAGCGTCAGGCAATCGACCAGCACCAGCCCGTCCGGCCGAGCCACCGCCCGCAGCGCCGCCGCCAGATCGGTCCCGCACTCGGTCAGACCCCAGCCAGCCGGACGGCGGGCACGGTGCAGCTCGACCCGCTCGGCAAACTCGGCATCCCCCACCCGCGCGGTAGCGAGGTAGTGCACCGGCCCGGCGTGCGCAAGCGCCAGGGCTTCGGCATGGCGGCTCTTGCCCGAGCGGGCGCCGCCGGTAATGAGGTGCAGCATGCAGATTCCTTGAGTCGAACGGCGGGCACGCGCGCCCCGAATGCAAAACCCCGGCGGCATGCCGGGGTTCCTTTCCGTGGTGCCGCTCAGTATTTCACGGTCAGCGAGGCCTGGATATTGCGGCCCTCGCCCGGAATAAGATCGTAGTAGGACGGCCCGGTCGGGAACTTCAAGGCCCCATAGCCGGCATAACGCTTGTCGGTCAGGTTGTAGACATTGAGCGCCGTCTCGACCGACTTGTTGATCCGGTAGCGCGCGCCCACGTTCAGCAGAGTGTAGGCCGCCAGCTTGGTATCGAACTGGTTGGCCTGGTCGTTGTCCAGTCGCTGGCTGCCGACGTACTGCACGTTGCCGGTCAGGGTCAGCGCGTCGAGCGGCTGCCAGCTCGCCCCCACATTGGCCAGCCAGGTCGGCACCATCGGCACCGTGTTGCCGGCCAGGTTCACGCCACCCGCCATGCCTTCGCGGAAGGTCGCGCGCTGCCAGGTCATGTTCGCATTCAGCTTCAGCGTCGGGGTCAGCGCCATGCGGCCGGCCAGTTCCACGCCACGCCGACGGGTCGGGTCGAGGTTGACGTTGCTGCCGAAGCCACCGGCCAGGCGGTTGAAGTGGATTTCATTGTTCAGGTTGTACTGGAACACGCTGGCGCTGGCGCTCGCCGTCGTTCCGGTCCAGTCGACACCGAGTTCCGCGTCGTGCGAGGTCTGCGGTTTCAGACCGTCGTTGGTGTAGATCAGCTCGTCGGCGTTGGCCACGCGGAAACTCTGGCCCCAGCGCGCGTAAGTCGATACGCCCTGGCCCAGCCCCTGTCGCACGCCCAGATTGAATGCATTCAGCGTCGGCTGCTTCTCGCCCTGGAAACCGAAGCCGCTGAAATTGTCGACCTGCTCGTCGATCCACTGGCGGCGGACCCCGGCGCTGAGGTGGGTCGCCTCCGCCACCTGCCAGCGGGTGTCGAGGAAGGCGCCGCGCTGGGTCTGCTTGACGGCAAAGCTCGGCAGCACCGGCGCGGGGTAGCCGGCCCGGGCATCGAGATCGGTATCGCGCCAGTCGTAACCGGCCACCACGCGGTGGCCACCATCCAACGGCAGCTCGTAACGGGCACTGGCATAGCGTTCGTCGAGCCGGCGATCGGCCACATACGGGGAGTACCACGGCTGCCCGACATTCTCGTAATCGTCGAAGAAGCCAAGGCTGTCTTTATGGCGCTTGCCGACTTCGGCATACAGGGTACCGGCCCCCAGCCGGTACTGCCCCTGCACCCCGCCCTCGACCGTCTTGGTTTCGCTGTAGTCATTGGGCTTCGAGGTGCCGCGCGGATCGCCGGCAAACAGGTCGATGCCATGGGCCCGGTCGACTTTGCGCCCGCCCGGCAATCGCAGGTCCTGGTCGCCGCCGCGCAGGAAGAATTTCACCTGCCCGTCGTCGTTGCGCAGCGACAGCGCCACCCCGCCCGACTGACGCCGCTCGGCGTTGTTGTTGCGCCAGTGATCGGTGTCGAGCGACTGGACGTAGCCGTCGAAGGCGAGATTGTCGTTGTTCAGGTGCAGCGCGACGTCGGCCTGCTTGTGGTAGAAGCTGCCGCCGGTGACAGTGGCGCGCACGGTGTCGCGGGCGTTGAAGCCGGAACGGGTGATGATGTTGACCACCCCGCCGGTGGTGCCGCCGCCGTACTGCACCGCGCCGCTGCCGCGCACGATTTCGATCCGTTCGATCTGGTCGAGCGGAATCTGCGCCAGGTCAGGGGCGGACTGGTCATTGTTGTTCTGCCGGAAGCCGTCGACCAGCACCAGCGTGTTGTCGCTGCCGGTCATGCCGAAGCCGCGCAGGTCGATCACGCCATTATCGGAGCCGTTGTTGCTGAAGACATGCACGCCGGCCTGTTGCGACAAAACCTGCTGCACGGTGCGCGCCCCGCTTTGCTGGATGTCGCGGGCGGTCAGCACCGTCACGCTGGCGGGCAGGGTCTTGATCGATTCGGGCACCCGGCTGGCCGTTACCACCATTTCGTCGACGTTGCTGACCTGATCGGCGGCAAAAGCCGGCCCCGCCACCAGTGCGATCGCGCCGGCGGCAAACAATTTGTACTGCATGAAATGACACTCCCTGAAAAGCCGGAGTGCGAAGGACGGCAAGCGACATGCGCTTTCAAAGAGACCTGCAGAATCCCAAGACCGCTTCCCCGCGATGCTCCACATGATGACGCGTCAAGGCCGGTCTCCGGGCTATGCCATCCACCGTGCCGCCTTCCCGTCGCGCGACCTTTGCAGTCGTTCGCGACAGTGGCGTGTGACACGGCGGGCCGCTGTCGGAGGACAGGCGGCAGGCTTTACCGTTGCGGGGGCAGCGCCGGATTTTCACCGGCTTCCCGTTTCATCCCCGGCCGATCGTCGGCCGCGGACACCTTGCGCAGGGCGGAATTATAGCGTTGCCCAAGGGGGGGCGCTTCGGTATCGTTCGCCGGTTTCTTGACTGGACTCAAGCATGCCCACGCCCGACTTCACCGCCCACGCCGCCGCGCGCGCGCGCCAGGACCAACTCACCAAACCGCGCGGCAGCCTCGGCAAGCTCGAGGACATTGCCTGCCGCTTCGCCGCCTGGCAGGGCCGCGTCGTGCCGCAGGCACTCGCGCCGGCCATCGCCGTGTTCGCCGGCGACCACGGCGTCACCGCCGAGGGCGTGTCGGCCTATCCGGCCGCGGTGACGGTCGAGATGGTGAAGAACTTCACCCGTGGTGGCGCCACCATCAACGTGCTGGCCCGCCGGATCGGCGCGCGGCTGGAAGTCGTGGATGTGGGCGTGGCCGGCGAGCTGGCCGGGCTCGACATCGTCCACGCCAAGGTGCGGCCCGGCAGCGGCAATCTGCGCACCGGGGCGGCGATGACGCCCGCCGAATGCGAGGCGGCGCTGACCGTCGGCCGCGACGCCGCCCGCCGCGCCATTGCCGCCGGCGCCAACCTGCTGATCGCCGGCGAGATGGGCATCGGCAATACCACGCCGTCGGCCTGCCTCGCCTGCGCGCTGGGCGGCTTGTCGCCCGACGCGGCCGTGGGGCTGGGCACCGGCATCGACGACGCCGGCCGCCGGCGCAAGGTCGCGGTGGTCGAAGCGGCGCTGGCGCGGGTCGGCCAACGTGACGCGGCCGGCTGGCTGGCCGAGGTCGGCGGACTGGAAATCGCCGCCATGGCCGGTTTCTATCTGGAAGCGGCCGAACAGGGAGTGCCGGCACTGATCGACGGGTATATCGCCGCCGCCGCCGCGCTGGCGGCCTGCGCGCTCGAGCCGGCGACGCGCGACTGGCTGCTCGCCTCGCACTGCTCGCAGGAACAGGGCCATCGCCAGACCCTGGCCGCAATCGGACTGGAACCCCTGATCGATTTCGGCCTGCGCGTTGGCGAAGGCTCGGGCGCGGCGCTGCTGGTGCCCCTGCTGCAGTCCGCCATCGCCCTGCACGCGGAGATGGCAACCTTCGCCGAAGCCGGCGTCAGCGACCGCGAGGATTGAGGGTGGACGTCCCCCGCCTCGTCACCTTGTTGCGCCACGGCGAGACCGACGCGGCCGACCGGCTGATCGGCCACACCGACGCCGCGCTGACTCCGGCCGGTCTGGCGGCGATGGAGGCGGCGTGGGCACGGATCGCCACCACGCCGGTCGACGCCATCGCCAGTTCCGACCTACGGCGCTGCGCCGGTTTTGCCCGCCGCCAGGCCGCCGCGCTGGACCTGCCCCTGACGGTCGACGCCGGCCTGCGCGAAACCGCCTTCGGCCAGTGGGACGGCCGCCAGCTGAACGAACTGGAACACGAACATCCCGGCTGGCAGACCGCCTGCGCCGCGGGCCTTTTCACCCCGCCCGGCGGCGAAACGCTGCCGGCCTTCCGCGCCCGCGTCGAAGCGGCAGCCGAACGCTGGCTGGCCGGACTGGAAGGTGGCCACGGCGTGCTGGTCTGCCACGGCGGCGTGATCGCCGCGCTGGCCGCACGCTGGCTGGACATGCCCTTCGCCACCGCCCGCCGCCTGTTCGTACTGCGCGGCGGCTTCATGCAGCTTTCCCTGCTGGCCGGCCATCCGGCCTATCTGATGCGATTGGAAAATCCGTGCGCACCCTGATTCTGGCGGTGCAGTTCCTCACCCGCCTGCCCACTCCGCAGCTCAAGACCTTCGATCCGGCCTGGTTGGCCGACAGCGCGCGCT
>JASLDQ010000047.1 GCA_030151505.1 Chromobacteriaceae bacterium | reverse complement strand
GTCTTGTGGCGCCAGCAGTGCGGATAGCTGTGGTCGATCTTGTTGCTGCTGAACAGGCTGCCGACTTCGGCCAGCTTTTCGATCACCAGCGGGTTGGCTTTCCAGATGTGCAGACCACCGAAGAACGGCAGGCTGGCGGCGTAGGTGCCGTCGCTGGTGACCGGGTTGAGGATGTCGTCGTTGCTCATGCCGTGCTTGCGGCAGGAGTCGAAGTCCTCCAGACCGTAGGCGGGGGCGCTGTGCACCACGCCGGTACCGGTGTCGAGCGTCACGTAGTCACCGACGAACACTGGCGACAGGCGGTCGTAGAACGGGTGGCGGAAGTTGAGATGGTCGAGCGCCGCGCCCTTGCAACGGGCGATTTCGCGGCCTTCGAGGCCGAAGCGCTTGAGCGCCGATTCGGCCAGCTCGGCCGCCAGCACCAGCAAGCCGCGCTCGGTGTCGACCAGCGCGTAGTCATGCTCGGGATGGACGTTGAGCGCCTGGTTGGCCGGGATGGTCCACGGCGTGGTGGTCCAGATCACCGCATAGGCGGACTTGCCGGCCGGCAGGGCCGCGAGGCCGAAGGCGGCGGCGAGGCGGTCCGGCTCGGCCGACGGAAAACCGACGTCGATGGTCGGCGAAGCCTTGTCCTGGTATTCGACCTCGGCCTCGGCCAGGGCGGACGCGCAGTCGAAGCACCAGTAGACCGGCTTGAGCCCCTTGAACAGATAGCCCTGCTGGTAGAGCTTGCCCAGCGCGCGGATTTCGTCGGCTTCGGAATGGAAGCTCATGGTGCGGTAGGGATTGTCCCAGTCACCCAGCACGCCCAGGCGGATGAAATCCTTTTTCTGGCGCTCAATCTGCAGGGTAGCGTATTCGCGGCACAGCTCGCGGATGAAGGACGCCGGCAGGTCGGTCGCCTTGGCGTCCAGCCCGTTTTGCTTGCGGTAGTCGACGATGCGGGCGTGGATGGCCGGCGCCGCCTCGATCGCCTTCTTGTCGCTTTTCACCAGTTTTTCGATCTGGTGTTCGATCGGCAGGCCGTGGCAGTCCCAGCCCGGCACGTAGGGCGCATCGAAACCGGCCAGCGTCTTGCTGCGCACGATCACGTCCTTGAGCACCTTGTTGACCGCGTGCCCGATGTGGATGTCGCCGTTGGCGTAGGGCGGGCCGTCGTGCAGCACGAACTTGGGGCGCCCCGCGGCGAGGCGGCGCAGCTTCTGGTAACGCTGTTCGGCCTGCCAGCGGGCCAGCCAGCCCGGTTCGCGCTTGGCGAGATCGCCGCGCATCGGGAACGGGGTGTCGAGCAGGTTGACGGTGTTCTTGTAATCGAGGCTCATGCGGGATTCCGGGGTAGGTTCGTGATCAGGGCGCGGGTGGCGGCAACGTCGGCACGGATCTGGTCGATCAGCGCCTCGAGCGTCGGATACTTTGCTTCGTCGCGGAGTTTGTGCAGAAAGCGGACCACGACGCGCTGGCCGTAGAGATCGCTGTGGTCGTAGTCGAGCAGGTGGACTTCGAGCTTGTACTGGTCGCCGACGTCGACAGTTGGATTCTTGCCCAGACTGGCCGCGCCGGCGAAAGTGCCGTGCGGCGTATCGCACTCCACCGCGAACACGCCCTGCAGGGCCGGCTTGCGGTGCGGCAGGTGGACGTTGACGGTGGGGAAACCGATGGTGCGGCCGAGCTTCTTGCCATGCATGACCCGGCCGGACAGCTGGTAGGGCCGACCCAGCAGACGTTCGGCGCGGTCAAGCCGGCCGGCCGCCAGCGCGTCGCGAATGGCGCTGGAAGACGCACGGGCATCGTCGATCTCGACGGTCGGCATCGCGCGGGTCTCGAAGGCGGGACAGGCGGCGAGCCGGGCAAAATCGCCGGCGCGGCGGCAACCGAAGCGGAAGTCGTCACCGATCAGCAGGAAGCGGGTATCGAGCTGGCGCACCAGCACTTCGTCGATGAAGGCATCCGGCCCCAGGGCGGCGAAGGCGCGGTTGAAGCGGTAGACATGCACGCGATCGACCAGCCCGGTGGCCGCCAGCACCGCGAGCTTGTCGCGCAGGGTCGCCAGCCGGGCGGGCGGATCACCGGCGGAAAAGAATTCGCGCGGATGCGGCTCGAAGGTCAGCAGGGCTGCCGGCAAGGCGCGTGCGTCGGCCTCGCGCCGCAAATCGCGCAGGATGGCCTGGTGCCCGAGATGGACGCCGTCGAAATTGCCGATGGTCAGCGCACAGGGGCCGTGCGGCCCGGCGCGCTCGCCGAAGAAAACCTGCATCGCCGTAAACGCTTGTAAAACACGGGATTGTAGCGAGCGGACGCGGGGGGCGTAAAGTTTGCGCCGGATATTGATGGCGGCTCGTTCCGTGCTGACCGTGGATGCGAAAAGCCCCGCACTCTGGCGGGGCTTTCAGGGAAGCGCTTCTGGACAGGCCAGCAGCGGCACAGTAGCCGATGATCCGGCTTACTTGGTGACTTCTTCCACAGCGGCGATGTCCACTTCGACGCGGCGATCCGGGGCCAGGCAAGCCTTCAGGGCGTCACGCTTCTTGAACTTCTTGGCTTGGCATTCGGCGGTCATCTTGGCTTCGGTTTTACCCTTGCCTTCGGCGGTCACCTTTTCGGCGGCCACGCCATTGGCGAGGATGTAGTTGCGCACGGCGTTGGCGCGGCGCTCGGACAGAGCCTGGTTGTACTTGTCGCTACCCAGGTAGTCGGTGTGACCGGTCACGGCGACGCTTTGCAGCTTGGCGCCCTTGGACTTGATCTTGTCGCCGACCACGGCCAGTTCCTTCTTGCCTTGTTCGGTCAGCACGGCCTTGTCGAAGCCGAACAGCACGTTGGCGTTCAGGGTCAGCTTTTCCTTCACCACGACCGGAGCAGCAGCAACCGGAGCGGCCTTCTTGGCGGCTTCGGCATCGCCACATTCGACCAGACCGTTCTTGGCCTTGTCGAAGTAGTTGGTGTGCCAGCATTCGCCGTAGTTGTTGCGGGTGACAGCATCGGTGGCTTGGTCGGCAGCGTAGCCTTCCTTGGAAGCATGGGCTTGCGCAGCGAACAGCGACAGCACCAGTGCGCCCATCAGACCGCCCAGCTTGAATTTGTTGGTGGTTTTCATTCGGTTACCCTTTTCATCTCTCTGTAAGGAATTTACCTATTTCTCATAGTACCAGCGCACTGCACCAAATTGGCTCAACTTCAAAGCACTGGATACAGCCAACGCTAATATAGGTTTGAGCCCGATCCGCTGTCAATCAAGCAACCATGCGGGTTTGACCGGTTCCGGATGCTCCGGCGCAGTAAAACACAAAAAACATTGCCATAGGCAATTCAGGAAGGCGTCATTCCCTATATGTCAAACATCTCAGGCAAAACGCGGCAAACGCCGCCAAGTGGCCTGATAACCGCCAGAAAAGGCTCGCAGACCGGCCAGAGCCTCATCCGCGCGTTCGCCGTCCCGCAGCAGGAAGGCATCGAAACCGACCTGCTCCAGGTAATACAGCTGGTCGCGCGTAACATCGCCGATTGCACGCAACTCGCCCGAAAATCCGTGGCGTTCACGCAACAGTCTGGCCATGCTGTAGCCTCGACCGTCGACAAACTGTGGAAAATCCACGGCAATAAGTAACAATTTCGCAACACTGCCGGCCAGATTTTCCAGCTCGTCATCCGGCGCCAACCACACGCCGACCCGGCCGGCATGCAGCGCGAGCGCGTCGCGCTGCTGCAGCCAGAACGCCAGCGGAACGATCACGTCGCCGGCCGGCAAGCCGGCCTCCACGTCGCGCACCAGCGTCCAGTCGTCGGCGCTTACCTGCCCGTCCTTAATCAGCCTTGACATAGACCCGCTCCTTGAAAGTATCGGCGCCGGTGCGACGCAAGGTATCGATAAAACGCTCGCCGTCGCGCCGGACGTCGAGATAGGTGCGGATGATCTTTTCGATGACATCCGGCATCTGTGCCCGCGCAAACGACGGACCGATCACCTTGCCGAGCGACGCGTCGTTGCCGGCGTCGCCGCCCAGCGTCACCTGGTACCACTCCTCGCCGCTCTTATCCACCCCGAGGATGCCGATGTGGCCGACATGGTGGTGGCTGCAGGCGTTCATGCAGCCGGAAATGTTCAGGTCCAGCTCGCCGATGTCCTCGAGGTAATCGAGATCGTCGAAACGCGCCTGGATCGCCTGCGCCACCGGAATGGACTTGGCATTGGCCAGACTGCAGAAATCCCCGCCCGGGCAGCTGATGATGTTGGTCAGGAGCCCGATGTTCGGCGTCGCCATCCCGGCCGCGCGGGCCAACTGCCACAGCTCGTACAGCTCGCGCTCGCGCACGTCCGGCAAAATCAGGTTCTGCTCGTGGCTGACGCGGATGTCGCCGAAGCCGAAACGCTCGGCCCAGTCCGCCACCAGATCCAGCTGCTCGGCGGTTGCGTCACCCGGCGCGGCGCCATGCGCCTTCAGCGACAGCGTGACGGCGCGATAACCGGCCACCTTGTGCGCGATGGTGTTGCGCAGCAGCCAGCGGGCAAAGGCCGGATCGGCCGCCTGCTTGTCGGCCAGCTCCGGCGGGTTGGCGCTCAACGCCTCGTAGGCCGGCGGGGCAAAGTGGGCGGCGATGCGCGCCACTTCGGCGGCCGGCAGCGTGGCCGGACCATCCTTCAGGTGCAGCCACTCGTCCTCGACCTTGGCGGCGAAGCCTTCCGGCGTCATCGCCTTGACCAGAATTTTGATCCGCGCCTTGTACTTGTTGTCGCGGCGACCGAAGCGGTTGTAGACCCGCAGCACCGCGTCCAGATAAGTCAGCAGATGCGGCAGCGGCAGGAACTCGCGGATCACGCTGCCCACCATCGGGGTGCGCCCCAGCCCGCCGCCGACGATCACCTTGAAGCCGACTTCGCCGGCGGCGTTCTTCACCGCATGCAGGCCCACGTCGTGGAACCAGCTCGCCGCCCGGTCCTCGACCGCGCCGTTGACCGCGATCTTGAACTTGCGCGGCAGGAAGGCGAATTCCGGGTGCAGGGTCGACCACTGGCGGATGATCTCGCAGTAGGGACGCGGATCGATCAGTTAGTCGGCGGCCACGCCGGCGAACTGATCGGTGGTGGTGTTGCGGATACAGTTGCCGGAGGTCTGGATCGCGTGCATGTCCACGTCGGCCAGACGCGCCAGAATGTCGGGCACGCGCTCCAGCGCCGGCCAGTTGTACTGCAGGTTCTGCCGGGTGGAGAAATGGCCGTAGCCGCGGTCATAGTCGCGGGCGATCTCGGCCAGCACGCGCATCTGCCGGCTGTTCAGCTCGCCGTAGGGAATCGCCACCCGCAACATCGGCGCGTGGCGCTGCACGTACAGCCCGTTCTGCAGCCGCAGCGGGCGAAAGTCGTCTTCGGACAGCTCGCCGGCCAGATAGCGCTGCGTCTGGTCGCGGAACTGGGCGACGCGCTCGCGCACGAGGCGGCGGTCGAAATCATCGTACTGGTACATAGGGCGTGACTCGGAATGGGTGACTCTTAAGGAACAACGGCAAGCGGCGCGAAGGATGGAGATGCGAAGCGGGGCGCGGCCTTGGCGCCCCGGTTGCCGTTACGGCTTCTTGACGTGCAGGCCGCACTCTTTGGATTCCGGGTTTTCCCACCACCAGCGCCCGGCGCGAACATCCTCGCCGACGCTGATCGACCGGGTACAGGGCGCGCACCCGATCGACGGATAGTGTCGGTCGTGCAGGGCATTGTACGGCACGCCGTATTCGCGGATGTACGCCCACACGTCCTTCTCGGTCCAGTCGATCAGCGGATTGAATTTCATCAGGCCGTTGTCGGCGTCGAACCCGCGGTCGGCCAGGTCCTGCCGGGTCGGCGACTGCTCGCGGCGCAGGCCGGTGATCCAGGCGGTCTTGCCCGCCAGCGCGCGCTTGAGCGGCCCGAGCTTGCGCACCTGGCAACAGGCCTTGCGCGCCTCGACGCTGTCGTAGAAGCCGTTGATGCCGTACACCCGCACATACTGCTCGGTGGTGGCGGCCTCGGGGAACAACACCTGCACCGGGTGGGTCGGGTAGCGTTCGGCCAGCTGGCCGAGCAGCTCGTAGGTTTCGGCCGGCAGGCGGCCGGTGTCGAGGCTGAAGCTCCCGATAGCCAGCCCGTCGCGGGCGATCAGATCGGTAAGCACCATGTCTTCGGCGCCCAGGCTGTTGGCCAGCACCGCAGGCGAATGGCTCGCGGCGATCTCGGCCAGCAGCGCGCGGGCGGCGGCTATCTTGTCTTGCAGACTCATCGCCTTCCTTATATTCCAGACGGGGGATACGCCGGCATGTTATCCACACCCTCTTAGATCGACAAAAGAATATTGTGTTAGGATTTAATCGTGTGTAGTTATTAGCGCTTGCGCCAACATTCTCCACCGGGCGAACAATTCAAATCAGGGAGACCCAGGGTCATGAAACTGCAGCAGCTGCGCTATCTGGTCGAAGTGGCCAAGCAGGGACTGAACGTATCGGAAGCAGCCGAAAAGCTGCACACCTCGCAGCCCGGCATCTCCAAACAGATTCGCCTGCTGGAGGACGAACTGGGCATCCAGGTGTTCATCCGCAACGGCAAGCGCGTGGTCGCCGTGTCCGAACCCGGCAAGCAGGTACTGGCGATTTCCGAGCGCATCCTGCGCGAAGCCAAGAACCTCAAGCGCGTCGGCGACGAATTCGCCCACGAGGAAGAAGGCTCGCTCACCATCGCCACCACCCACACCCAGGCCCGCTACGCGCTGCCGCGCGCGGTGGCGGCCTTCCGCGCCAAGTACGACAAGGTCCAGCTGCGGATCAAGCAGGGCAGCCCGACCCAGATCTGCGAGATGGTCGTCGCCGGCGAAGCCGACTTCGCCATCGCCACCGAAGGCATCAACAACTT
>JASLDQ010000301.1 GCA_030151505.1 Chromobacteriaceae bacterium | reverse complement strand
GTTGACCAGCCAGTCGATCAGCGCGGCGCTGCCGGCCACCGCCGCGCCGGCCACGCCGGCGGCCTTGCCGAAGGTTGCCAAGTAGACCAGCCGCTCGCCGGCCAGCCCCTGTTCCGCCGCACTGCCGCGCCCGCCGCCCAGCACGCCGAAGCCGTGGGCGTCGTCCACGTACAGCCAGGCGTCGAAGCGTTCGGCCAGCGCCAGCAGTTCGGCCAGCGGCGCTTCGTCGCCGTCCATGCTGTAGACGGCGTCCACCGCGATCAGCTTGGCCGGCGCGGTGCTTTTCCGCAGCAGGGCTTCGAGGTGGGCGAGATCGTTGTGGCGAAAACGCTGGAAGTCGGCGCCGGACAGGCGACAGCCGTCGAGGATGGAAGCGTGCGCCAGCTTGTCGGCGAACACCGCGTCGCCGCGCCCGCACAGGGCGCCGATCACGCCGAGGTTGGCCATATAGCCGCTGCTGAGGGCCAGCGCAGCGTCCATGCCGACAAATGCGGCGAAATCCTGCTCGAATGCGGCCATCTCCGCGAAATGGCCGGCCACCAGCGCCGACGCGCCGGCACCGCAGCCATCCCGTTCCGCCCCGCGCCGCAATGCAGCCACCAGCCGCGGATCGGCGGCGAGGCCGAGGTAGTCGTTGCTGGCGAAGGCGAGCACGGTCCTGTCGTCGATGATGGCATGCGCGCCCTGCGTCGACGCCAGCAGCGGGCGACGACGATAACGGTGGGTGGACCGGAGGGCGGCGAGTTCGACGGGCAGGTCGGCGGGACGGGGCATGGCGGTTTGGCAGACAAGGCGCCGCCGGCGGACTGGCGGCAGGTTGAACGAAGATCGCCGCCGATGACGCAGAAATCGCGGCACCGGCGACTGACGAACATGGGGGCGGACCCCGCTGGCACGCCGGCGCAACAACGGCGCCGGCGGAGAGGAATCCGCGCCCCGGACGTGGCCGGAGCGACGCTGACGCCGCAACCAGACCACGACCCCGGTCGAGGCAGCCCGCGTGTGACGGACACTTCCGGGGCACGGGGCAGGAGCGGCCGTCAGACCGGCGGGCGATCTGTCGCGTGGCGTGGCCGGCCGTGCCGGTTGTTCGCCCTGACGACAGCACCGATCCGCAACATGCCAACCGCCCGGCGCGAGGCGGGACCGGCGACGTTTACAGCGCCAGCGGCCGCATGTCGAGCTTGGCCATCAGCACCTGGTCGCGGTCTTCTTCCGGGTTGCCGGTGGTCAGCAGCTTGTCACCGTAGAAGATGGAGTTGGCGCCGGCCATGAAGCACAGCGCCTGCATCGCTTCCGGCATCTCGCTGCGGCCGGCCGACAGGCGCACATAGCTCTTGGGCATGGTGATGCGCGCCACGGCGATGGTGCGGACGAACTCGGTCCAGTCCAGCTCGGGCGCGTCGGCCAGCGGTGTGCCCTCGACCTTGACCAGCTGGTTGATCGGCACCGATTCCGGCTGCGGATCGAGGTTGGCGAGGCTGGCGATCAGGCCGGCGCGGTCCTTGCGGGTTTCGTTGATGCCGACGATGCCGCCGCAGCAGACCTTGAGGCCGGCGTCGCGCACCTTGCCCAGCGTGTCCATGCGGTCGTCGAATTCGCGGGTGTGGATGATGTCGCCGTAGTGCTCGGGCGCGGTGTCGAGGTTGTGGTTGTAGTAGTCGAGCCCTGCGTCCTTCAGCTGTTCGGCCATGCCGTCCTTCAGGAGGCCGAAAGTGCCGCAGGTTTCCATCCCGAGGTCCTTCACCGCGCGGATGATCTCGCTGACCTTCTCCACGTCGCGGGGCTTGGGGCCGCGCCAGGCCGCGCCCATGCAGAAGCGGCTGGCGCCGCGCGCCTTGGCGATCTTGGCTTTTTCCAGCACCTCGTCGACGCACAGCAGTTTTTGGCTGGCGACGCCGGTGTCGAAGCGGGCCGACTGCGGACAGTAGCCGCAGTCTTCCGGACAGCCGCCGGTCTTGATCGACAGCAGGGTGGAGAGCTGGACCGTGTTCGGGTCGAAGTGCTGGCGGTGCACTTCGGCGGCGCGGAACACCAGTTCCATAAACGGGGTTTCATACAGCGCCTCGACCGCGCACACGCTCCAGTACTGGGCGGTGGCGTGCGGAGTGGCGGGCTTGGCGAACTGGACAGCGGAAGATGCGCAACTCATATGGAATAATCGCCCCGGAATTGTCGGACAGAATGGGCGGATGGTCGATGAAGCCGTATCAGCTGTCAAACCAGTTACAGGGTTTGCTGAACATCTGTGCAAAATCTGCACAATCCTGCGTATTGTGCGGCGCCGGCGCCGGTGTCCGCCATGTCTGCGCCGCCTGCGTGGCGGCCCTGCCGCGCCTGCCTCCGCTGCGCTGCCCGGTATGCGACGCGCCCGCCGCCGCCGCGCTGGCCTGCCCGAGCTGCCGAAAACATCCACCGCACTATGCGCGGCTGCTCGCCGCCTGGCCCTACGCCTTCCCGCTGGATGCGCTGGTCCGCCAGTGCAAGTATCGCCATGACCTGCGCCTGATCGCGGCGCTGGGCGAACTGATGCTGACCGGACTGCACGACCGCCTCGGGCCGGACACGCTGCCCGACCTGATCGTGCCGCTGCCGCTGGCGGCAAGCCGCCTGGCAACGCGCGGCTTCAACCAGAGCCGCGAGCTGGCGCAGCGGGTGGCGCGCGGCCTCGGCTGCCGGCTGGACGAACAGCTGATGCGTATCCGCGACACTCCGCCGCAGGCCGGGCTGAAGCTGGCCGCGCGCCGGCGCAACGTGGCCGGCGCCTTCGCCGCCAATGCCCGGCTGGACGGGCTTTGCGTGGCCATCGTGGACGATGTGGCCACCAGCGGCGCGACCCTGTCGGCCGCCGCCCGCGCGCTGCGCCAGGCGGGCGCGGCACGGGTGGAAGGCTGGGTGCTGGCGCGCACACCTCCGCCCGGTGCTTGACCAAGCCTTTGAAAATCCGCGAGAATCCGCCGCCTGATGTTTACCGTCGTCCTGTTTCAGCCGGAAATTCCGCCCAATACCGGCAATATCATTCGTCTGTGCGCCAACACCGGCTGCGAATTGCACCTGGTCAAACCGCTCGGTTTTCCACTCGAAGATGCCAAGCTGCGGCGCGCCGGACTCGACTACCACGAGTACGCGACGATGGTCGTGCACGAAGACTGGGCCGCCTGCCGCACCCACCTGGCCGGCCGCCGTTTCTTCGCGTTGACAACCAAGGGCAGCAGTCGACCGGACCAGATCGCCTTCCAGCCCGGCGACGTGTTCGTGTTCGGCCCGGAAACCCGCGGCCTGTCTGACGCGGAACTGGCGGATTTCGATCCGGACCGGCTCCTGCGCCTGCCGATGCGGCCGGACAACCGCAGCATGAACCTGTCCAACGCCGTCGCCGTGACGGTGTTCGAGGCTTGGCGCCAGCACGGTTTCGCCGGCGGCCACTGAGGCCGCGACTCAGGCGAAAACGTGCCGCCAAGACCCGACCGTTGATCGGACATGGCTTGTTCAGCCGCAACCCGGCAACTAACTAATTGAATCTATTCATAACGCTTATCCACAGAAAGGCGATCTAGCGTAGTCCCGTTCAACCCGCGCAAATCCGTAGATGCGCAACAGCATAAAGGGAGATGTTGATGAAACCTTTTCTCCGATGGCTGTGGCTCGCGATCTTTAGTGCCACACTGGCAGCCTGCACCACCCCGCAAGCTTCCGCAAAATACTCGTCCCGCGAGGCGAAAGCCCCGGGCAGCAACAGCAAATACGCCAAGACCAACGGCGCCTACTACCCGGGGGAAACCCCGACCCGCCTGAACCAGGTTCCCGACGCCATTCCGGTCGACGAACCGCTCCACCGGTCCGCCAACCGCAGCTATGTCGCGCTGGGCAAGAGCTATACCCCGGATACCAGCGGCAAGCCCTATCGCGCCGCCGGCACCGCCTCGTGGTATGGCAACCAGTTCCATGGCCGCCGGACGTCGTCCGGCGAGAAGTACGACATGTACGCCATGACCGGCGCGCATCCGACCCTGCCGATCCCGAGCTACGCCCGCGTCACCAACACGCGCAACGGCAAGTCGGTGATCGTGCGCATCAACGACCGCGGCCCCTTCCACAAGAACCGCCTGATCGACCTGTCCTACGCCGCCGCCAGCCGCCTCGGTTACGTTGACAACGGCAACGCCCGCGTGGTGGTCGAGCGTGTCTGGCCCGACGATGGTGTGGGCCAGGTCACGGCCGTGGCCGACGCCAAGCCGGCCGCCCGCTCGCCGATGCTGGCCTCCGTCGCCGCCACCGACACCGGCGACGGTCCGACCTGGCTGCAGCTCGGCTCCTACGGCTCCAAAGCCAACGCCGAAGCCCAGCGCGTCCGCATGCTGGCCACGCTGGCCAGCGAGGACCTCGACGGCGACGTCGAGGTCGTTCATCGCGACGGCGCCTACAAGGTTCGCCTCGGCCCCTTCCTCAGCACCGGCCGCGCCCGCGAAACCGCCGACCGGCTGAAGATCCAGACCGTGGTGATGCGCTAAATCGCACCAGCCCCAATGACAAACGGCGGACAGGATGACCTGTCCGCCGTTTTGCGTTTTGCTACATGGCGCGTCCGGATCGGCTCGCCGTCGTCGTAGGTCCCCGCACGCCCCCTTACCCGCCCATCACGGCTGACACGCGCCGGAGCACCGGGGGCGTGACCGCCGACGGAGGACGACGGCAACGCCCCGCGCCAACACGGTCCGCGCCTCGCCCCCACGTTCGATATCGACCACAACCGTCCTGCAGCGTCGCGGCGGCATCCCCGCCATCCCCGCCATCCCCTGCAGCCCCGGCATCGCTGCCTCCCGCGTCAGCGTCCCGCCGCCAGCCGGTCCAGCACCCGTGCCGCCGCCACCAGACCCACCGTCGCCGTCACCGTCATGGCCGAACCGTAGCCGGCGCAGGCCAGTCCCTGCGGCGCGGAGCCGGTCTCGCAGACCGCGCCCGCCTGCGGGCGGCGCACCGGTTCGGGCGAATACACGCAGTCGATGCCGAACTTCTTTTTCGGGTCGCGCGGGAAACCGTATTTCTTGCGCAGCTCGTAACGCAGCCGGGCCGCGACCGGGTCGCCGGTGACCCGGGCCAGATCGTCCACCCCGATCCGGGTCGGGTCGATCCGGCCGCCGGCGCCGCCGCTGATGAGCAGGGGCAGGCGCAGCTCGCGGCAGTGCGCGGCGATCGCGGCCTTGGCGCGGGTGTCGTCGATCGCGTCGATCACCGCGTCGAACGGTCCGGCCAGCAGGGTCGCGACATTGTCGGCCGTGACGAAGTCCTCGATGCAGTCCACCCGGCAGCCGGGGTGGATCAGGCGGATGCGCTGGGCCATCGCTTCGACCTTGGCCAGCCCGTAGGCGCCATCCAGCGCGTGGCACTGGCGGTTGACGTTGGACTCGCACACATTGTCCAGATCGATCAGGGTGATGGCGCCGACGCC
>JASLDQ010000288.1 GCA_030151505.1 Chromobacteriaceae bacterium | reverse complement strand
ATGACCGCCGCCTCCCAGTTGATGCTCGGCAACAGGGTGGCGGCCTGCATCAGCTCACCACGCTCAGGAAGCGCTCGTTGAGCTGGCGGGCGTGATAGAAGATGCCCTTGCCGACTTCTTCCCAGGTCCACTTGATCGTGTCCATGTCCGGGTACCAGTCGTAGCCGCCGCAGAAGGTTTCGAGGCGGTTGCCGGACGGGTCGAAGAAGTAGATGGTCAGGCCGCGGGTCACGCCGTGGCGGGTCGGGCCGACGTCGATGGACACCTTGTTCTTGGACATGATGTCGGCCGCGCGCAGCACCTGTTCCCAGCTTTCCAGCTTGAAGGCGACGTGGTGCAGCTTGCCCGGCTCGCCGTGGCGGACGAAGGCGATGTCGTGGGCCTTGGTCGAACTGGTCAGCCACACGGCCAGGTCGGTTTCGCCGTCTTCCAGCTTCACCCGTTCCACCAGCGCGAAGTCGAGCGCCTTTTCCAGGATCGAGCGGGTGCCGTCGATGTCCGGGCCGTACAGCAGACAGTGGTCCATGCGGGTGGGCGCCATGCCCTTGAGGTCGTCCGGCCAGGCGTCCGGGTTGACCAGGCCGAGGCCGTTGCCGACCCGTTCTTTCTCGGCGTACAGCTCGAGCGTGTGGCCGGTCGGCACCGAGAAGCGCACGCGCTCGCCGGTCGCCAGCAGCTCGCCGGCGGGCAGGCGCTCGGTCTTGACCCCCTGCGCCTGCAGGCCTTGTTCCAGCAGGTTCAGCGTGGCGGTGTCGAGCACCTTGAAGCCGAAGAAGTCCAGCCCGGCGCGGTCGGCCTCGCGCAGGATCACGCTGTTGTGATCGTGTTCGTCCCAGGCCTTGAAGTAGACGCGGCCCTGCGCATCGCGGCCGGTTTCTTTCAGGCCGAGCACTTCGGTGTAGAAGTGGACGGATTCCTTCAGGTCCAGCACGCGGATTTGAGCGTGTCCGGGACGCAGTACGCCAGTCATTGCCATGGTGTTTCTCCTTTGTCTGTTTTGGGAATGGTGCGGGTCTTCATTGGCCTGCCATGCCGCTCCGGGCGGCGCCGGCTTCTGTGGCCGGCTGGGTGCTGCTTGAACAACAAAACGCTTTTTTCAGCGGGCCGAGCACGCGCAGCCGCATGTCGGTCGTCGGGGTGATGCGGCAGGCAAGGACGCGGCCCTGCCGTTCGTCCTCCGCGCTGACGTGATCCCGGCTCATGACCCGGGCGGTGTAGTGACCGCCCAGAATCTCGACCCGGCAGACGCCGCAGCCGCCGCCGCGACAGCCCACCGGAATGCCGCGGCGGCCCAGCGCTTCCATGCCGCGCAGGACGGTGTCGGTAGCGCTGCAGCGGTACTGTTCGCCGGTGTCGGCGATCTCGATCGTGAATGCCGTCATGATGGTTGTCTCCTCTGGCTATTCTTTTTTGTCCTGCGTCACAATCTCGAGATTTTGACGATATTGTGACTAGAGCATTTAGTCAACGAAATTCTCGAGATTTTTGATGTGGGTCAGGAATCAGGTAGAGTCTCGTTTTGGCGCCTGCGCCGCTTTTCCATTCCGGACACCACACAAGGTTCCCGTTCCCATGCTGCCCAACAGCCACTTTCCCCTGAGCGCCGGCCACAACGGCGAGCCGCCCAAAACCCTGGCGGAAGGCGCCTACCTGCGCCTGCGCCGCGACATCATCGAAGGCGTGCATCCACCCGGCGCCAAGCTGCGGGTCGAGCACCTGAAGGACAGCTACGAGGTCGGCGCCGGCACCCTGCGCGAGGCGCTGGCGCTCCTGGTGGCCGACAGCCTCGTGGTGGCGCAGGGCCAGCGCGGCTTCCGGGTCGCGCCGATCTCGCTGGCCGACATCGAGGACATCACCCGCACCCGCATCCTGCTGGAGACCGAGGCCCTGCGGCAGTCGATCGCCCACGGTGACCAGGACTGGGAAGATGACGTCCGGAGCGCATTCGCGCGGCTGAGCGAGGCCGAAGCCCGGCTCGGCCAGCCGTCAGGCGTTCCGTTCGACGAGTGGGAGGGGCGCAACCGCCGCTTCCACGCCAGCCTGATCGCGGCCTGCCCGTCCGGCTGGATCCGCCACTTCCTCGGCATCCTCTACCAGCAGTCGGAGCGCTACCGCCGGCTGGTGCTGTTCGACCACACCCTGCCGCGCGACGTCCACGCCGAGCACATCGAGCTGTGCGACGCGGTGGTCGCCCGCGACGCCGGCCGCGCCGCCGGCCTGCTCGAACACCACATCGCCATGACCCTGCAGGTCATCCGCCTCTTGCCGCCCGAGCGCTTCGCCTCGGTGTCGGCGGCCGAAGCCTGACCGTTCTTCTTCCGCCCGTGCCCACGCGTCCCTGCGGCGCGCCCGGGCACGGCCTTCCCTTCCTTACAACCCGCGGAACAGCGGGCTTCTCACCTGCTGCGCGTCGGCCGCGCTGAAGAACTTCTCGGTGAAGATGTCGCGCTCGAACAGCCGGCCCTGCATCAGCGTGGCGATGGCCGATTCGATCATCGGCGGCGGGCCGCACAGATAGGCCTGATGGCCGCGGAAGTCGCCGTCGAAGTGCGCCCGCGCCGCCTCGTGCACATAGCCGCGCCGTCCCGGCCAGTCCGGATCGCCGTCGCCCGACAGCACCGGCAGGTAGGTGAAGTTGGCGTGCGCCTCGGCCAGCGCCGTGAACCGTTCGTGGTAATAGAGTTCGTCGAGGCTGCGCGCACCCTGCACCAGCGTGATCGGCTGGTCGAAGCCCTCGTCCAGCAGGTCGAGGATCATCGACTTGGGGCTGGACAGGCCGGAGCCGCCGGCAAGGAACAGCAATGGGGTGGCAGCCGACTTGCGCACAAAGAAGCGGCCGTAGGGGCCGGACAGGGTGAGCTGGTCGCCGACCTTGAGGCTCTCATGGAGGCGGGTGGTGGCCGCGCCGCCCGGCACGAGGCGGATGTTCAGTTCCAGCGTGCCGTCGGCCGGGGCGTTGGCGAGCGAGAAGGCGCGCGGTCCGTCCACGCCCGGCACCTGCAGGTTGATGTACTGGCCGGCCTGG
>JASLDQ010000254.1 GCA_030151505.1 Chromobacteriaceae bacterium | reverse complement strand
CAAGTAGCGGCCCAGCGCGGTACCGATACCGCGGGACTACCCGCGGAACATGCAATACACAGCCCCGACCATGCACAACAGGGCTGCGAAGACATGGTCCCAGCGGAAAGGCTGGTTCATGTAGAGCACCGCGAACGGAATGAAGACCGTCAGCGAGATGACTTCCCGGATGATCTTCAATTGCGCCAGCGACAGCGCGGTGTAGCCGACACGATTGGCAGACACCTGCAGCATGGCATGCAAGTCCACCATTGGCAGGCACGTTTGACAAGTTTTGACAAAATGGACAAAGCGTCCATGTGAGAACGTCATCGACACGCTCTTCTTAATCTGCCGAGCAAGCCAGCGCCGGCTACCGACGCCATAATGACCACGACCATCCTCATCATCTTTCTGATCGTCTATCTCGGCATGATTCTTGGCGGGCTGCCATTTCTGCAGCTTGACCGGACCGGCGTCGCGCTTCTCGGGGCGATCGCGCTCATCGGCGTCAACGCGCTGAGCCTGGAAGAAGCGGTGGCCGCCATCGACTTGCCCACCGTGATCTTGCTGTTTGCTTTCATGGTGGTATCGGCGCAGATGCGTCTGGGGGGGTTCTACGACTGGATCACCCACAAGCTGGCGACGTTGTCGCTGAGTCCACCCGGGCTGCTGGCGGTGCTGATCGTCATCACGGCCGGGCTGTCAGCCGTGTTCAGCAACGACATCGTCTGCCTGGCGGTCGCCCCGGTGCTGATCGACGCCTGCCGGAGACGCCAGCTCGCCCCGGTTCCTTTCCTGCTGGCGCTGGCCTGTGCTGCCAACATCGGTTCCGCCGCGACACTGATCGGCAATCCGCAGAACATGCTGATCGGCCAAACGCTGCGTCTGCCCTTTGGTAACTATTTCCTGGGGGCAATCATTCCGGTGGGGCTAGGGCTGCTAATAAGTTGGGGACTGATTGTTTGGCAGACCCGTGGACGATGGCGCGAGGCCAATGGGGCCATGGTACATTCCGCGACCGTCTCCGAGCCGCAAACTGAAGTGGTGCCGTTCAATGCCTGGCAGACCACAAAGGGGCTTGTCATTGCCTCCGCGCTGCTGGTGGCGTTTCTTGTGGTGCCGTTGCCGCGAGAGCACATGGCGCTCATCGGCGCCGGCATCCTGCTGATGAGCCGCCAACTGCATTCCCGCAAGATGCTGGGGCTGGTGGACTGGGAACTGCTGGTCCTGTTCACGAGCCTTTTCGTGGTGAACCATGCGTTTCAGCGCACTGGAATCACTGCGGACGCCGTCACCCACCTCGCCACGCTCGGGGTGCATCTGGATCAGCCCGGCCCCTTGTTCGCCGCCACCTTCCTGCTCTCCAATCTCGTCTCCAACGTCCCCGCCGTGATGTTGCTGCTGCCCGTCGCCCACCACGAAACGAGCGGTCTGCTGCTTGCCCTGGTCAGCACGCTGGCGGGCAACCTGCTTATCGTCGGCAGCATCGCCAACATCATCGTTGTCGATGCCGCAGCCCGACGCGGTATCGCCATCGACTGGAAACGCCATGCCCGTCTCGGCGTGCCGGTTACCTTGGCTACCTTGGCCGTCTCGGGTGTGTACCTGGCACTTCGGTTCTAGCTTGGAACTGCCGCGATTAGTTCATCAAGACTGAACTGGCGCGTACAGCATTGCACCGGGTTCTCTCGGACCCTCATGCCCCGGGCGTAGAACGAAACAAGCTTGTCGTCGAAACCCACTAGCTAGTCTGGTGCTTGGAGAAATACGGTGGCTCGAAAGGGCCGTGCCGGTTGCGTGACACATCAATGGGGCAATTCGCTGAACTCGCCCCAGAGAGTCTCCTGACTTTTGCCTTCCGCCGAGGTGAGCGGCCATCAAGGCACCCCGTGCCTTCTCGACCAGTAGCTTGATCAATTGCTTAAGCTGGCCGTTTTCGCCAATCAGCCCCTCGGGGTCACGCCCGGAACAAAGTAGCACTTGATCGACACTGGACTGACGAATACCCATCAACTCGGCAATGGGCTTGATTAGCATGAAGCCTGCTACCAAAGACGGATCGCGATACTCGTCAAGTGTAGCGCTTCGTATAAGGTGCAAAGGTGATGAAGACATTGGACGCCACCAGCAGACTGAAGGCGTAAAGAACCGGGTTGGACATGGCGAAAAAGGCTCTGTGCTAGAATCGGCCGCGAGCATACAACCGGACCCACGCGATGAAGACCACCCTGTTTGCAGCCCTGTTTGCCGTTGCCGCACTGCCGGCACTGGCCGCCAATCCCCGGGTCGAATTCAAGACCAACCAAGGGCCGATCGAGATCGAACTGTATCCGGAGAAAGCGCCCAAGACCGTCGCCAACTTCACCCAGTACGTCAAGGAAGGCCACTACAACGGTACGGTCTTCCACCGTGTGATCGATGGTTTCATGATTCAAGGCGGCGGCTTCGACAAGGGCATGAGCGAAAAACCGACCCGCGCGCCGATCACGATCGAATCGAACAACGGCCTGAAAAATACGGTCGGCACCGTCGCGATGGCCCGCACGATGGACCCGAACTCGGCCACCGCCCAGTTCTTCATCAACGTCAACGACAACAGCTCGCTCGACTACCGTTCGCCCACCAGCCAAGGCTGGGGCTACGCCGTCTTCGGCCGCGTGACCAAGGGGCTGGACGTGGTCCAGCGCATCG
The DNA here is from genome assembly GCA_030151505.1 of Chromobacteriaceae bacterium. GTDB lineage: Bacteria > Pseudomonadota > Gammaproteobacteria > Burkholderiales > Aquaspirillaceae > JASLDQ01. Next base: position 2,817 of record JASLDQ010000254.1, on the reverse strand, counting down.
CCAAAACCCGGACCGCCAGCCGCGGCCGCTTCGATGACGTGCCGGTCTCGCCGGTGGTGATCGAAAAAGCCGAGCTGAAGTAATCCTGCCGCGCTGCCCCACCGGCAGCCTTATTCATCATTCATACGATTTGATTTGAAGGACACCCCATGATCAAGCTGACCACCAACTTTGGCGTCATCACTCTCGAACTGTTCGCCGACAAGGCACCGGCCACCGTCGCCAACTTCGAGCAGTACGTCAAGGACGGCCACTTCGACAACACCATCTTCCACCGCGTCATCAACGGCTTCATGATCCAGGGCGGCGGCTTTACCGCCGGCATGAGTCAGAAACCGACCCGCGAACCGGTCAAGAACGAAGCCGACAACGGCGTCTCGAACAAGACCTACACCATCGCGATGGCCCGCACTTCCGATCCGCACTCGGCCAGCGCCCAGTTCTTCATCAACGTGGCCGACAATGACTTCCTCGATTTCCGCAGCAAGGACAGCCAGGGCTGGGGCTACTGCGTATTTGGTGAAGTGGTCGAAGGCAAGGAAGTGGTCGACAACATCAAGACGGTCAAGACCGGCCGCCGCGGCATGCATCAAGACGTGCCGGTGGACGACGTCGTGATCGAGAAGGCCGAAATCGTCTAAAAGCCCGTGTCCTGCGGCATTGCCCCGTGCTTTTGCCGGGGCGGTGCACGGCGCGGCAGATACCGGGCGAGCCCGGTGAGCGACGCTGAAGCATCGGCCTAGCCCCGCAACCGGACTCGGCCGGACTCCAACTTCAAGGCGGGACGCGTTCCCGCCTTTTCCATCCCGACACGCGCGTGGCCACTCTCTTCCTTTCCGATCTGCATCTGTCTGCCGACACTCCGGAGTTTAATGCCCGCTTTGGTGCCGTGCTGGAACAGCATGCCGGCCGGCTGGACGCGCTCTATCTCTTGGGCGACGTGTTCGAGGCCTGGCTGGGCGACGACGACGATACCCTCTTCGTGCGCGACATGGTGGCCCGGCTGGCTGCCTTCTCCCGCCAGACGCCGCTGTACGTGATGCGGGGCAATCGCGATTTCCTGCTCGGACCGCGCTTTGCCCGTGAAACCGGCGCTGTGCTGCTGGATGACCCCACTCGAGTCAGCCTGTATGGCCGCGACTACCTGCTCAGCCACGGCGATGCGCTCTGCACCGATGACATCGCCTATCAGCGTTACCGCGCCAAAATCCGCCAGCCCTGGCGTCAAACCCTGCTGCGCGCCCTGCCGTTGCGGCTGCGGCGTGGAATCGCCTCCTATCTGCGCCAGCGCAGCCGGCACGACAAGGCGGACAAGCCGATGGCGCTGATGGACGTCAACCCCGACGATGTCGCGCGGCTGCTGGCCGAGTATCCCGACACCGTCCTGATCCACGGCCATACCCACCGCCCGGCACGCCATCTGCACACCCTCGATGGCCAGCCACGCGAACGACATGTGCTGCCGGACTGGCGGCCCGGCCACTGCGGCGGCCTGCTGCTCGATCAAGGCGGTTTGCACGAGATTCAGTTCTGATACCCGGTGCCAGCGCAACGATGCCCGAAAGCCCCCTTCCTTGATCGCTCGGTTGTGACCCATCCATGCAAAAACGGAACGCAATGCGTTCCGTTTTTGCATGGATGGGTCACGAACTACCCGCCTCATTTCCGATTCAACTCGAACAACTCACCGACAGTTCGCACGCCCACGCCGGGGGGAAATCGGCATATTTTTCGAACTCCACCTGCTCGTCGAAGGGGTGAGCCAGAATATCCACCAGTCGCTGCGCTTCGCTGAAGTCCCCTTCTTGCGCCAAGCGGATGGCGGTTTCGGCCAGATGGTTGCGCAGAACGTACTTGGGATTGACGCGCCGCATGGCGGCGGCACGTGTAACTGCCGGCTCGCCCCCCTCCTCATCAAGACGCGCCCGGTAGCGCCCCAGCCAGCTGGCCCAGGCCGCTCGGTCGTCAAATAATTGCGCCACCGCGTCGGGCTGGCTGTCCAGATCGCACAGGCGCCGCCAGAAGATCGTCCAGTCCGCGCGGGCTATCTCCAGCAATGCCAGCAAGTCGGTCAACAGGGCCCAGTCCTCGTCCCGCCACGCGGCGAGGCCGAGCTTGCCTCGCATTCGTTCGGCAAAGGCGGCTTCGAAGATCGGCTGATATTCTTCCAGCGCGGCGATGAGCGCGTCACGTTCGACCAGTGGCAGCAGGGCGGAAGCCAGGCATTGCAGGTTCCACAGCCCGATGCGGGGCTGCTCGGCATAAGCGTAGCGCCCGGCGTGGTCGGAGTGGTTGCAGACGTGGCCGGAATCGAAGCGGTCGAGAAAACCGAAGGGGCCGTAATCGAGCGTCAACCCGAGGACGGACATATTGTCCGAGTTCATCACGCCATGACAGAAACCGACAGCCTGCCACGCGGCGATCAGTTCGGCGGTGCGGGCAACGACCCGCCGGAACATGGCGGCGCAGGGCACGGCATCTTCACGGCATTCTGGATAGCAGTGCGTCAGGGTCCAGTCCGCCAGCTGGCGCAGTTCCTGATGGCGACCGGCGTGGCAAAAATATTCAAAGCTGCCGAAGCGCACGAAACTCGGAGCGGTCCGGCCGAGTACGGCGGCGGTTTCCGTGGTTTCGCGGTAGACCGGCTCGGGCGAGACGACGAGCGACAGCGCCCGGGTGGTCGGGATGCCGAGGGCGTGCATGGCCTCGGAGGCGAGGTACTCGCGGATGGATGAACGCAATACCGCCCGGCCGTCGCCACGACGCGAAAATGGCGTCGGCCCGGCGCCCTTGAGCTGCAGTTCGATACGTCGACCG
>JASLDQ010000225.1 GCA_030151505.1 Chromobacteriaceae bacterium | reverse complement strand
TCGAAGATGCCCGTTTTATTGAATCACAGCGACCACCGGCACCATCCTGACGCCAAGGCATGATTTATCGAAAATCATAGGGATAAAGCCTAGCTCAAGACTTTGACGTAACAATTCACACATGACGCGGCAGAAAAATGCAGTGACGTGGCTGCCGATGCTTTGGCGTTCACTCACAACCGGGTCAACTCGTCCAGCGATCCGGCCTGCAGCCTCTTCAGCGCGAATCTGCCAGAAACGCCTCGACAGCCCGGGCCATTGCCTCGGGCTGGTCCTGCTGCACCATGTGGCCGGCGTGGTCGATGGTGGTTTCCGTCAACCTGGCGAAGCAGGCGCGGCGTTGGTCTAGCGTGGCAAACACGCCGGCAGCCATCGACGTGCCGTTGCTCTCACCGCCGATCACCCAGTGCACCGGACAGGTGATGTTGCGCCAGCACGCCTCGGCTTCTTCCAGACGGTACAACACCGGGTTGACCATCTTGTGCTTGGCGTCGGCGCGATAGTGCAGAACCCCGTCGGCATCCGCCTCGGTCAGTTCGGCCATGAGCCAGCGGGCGCGATCCATCGTCAGGTTGGGCTGGCGTTTGCACAGCTTGGCCGCCATGTCTTCCAGCGTTCCGGTCTTGCCGTATTCAGGCGGCGACTTGCGTTGCGCCAGCCACTTGGCGTAGCGCGCCGGCGCATCGGCCGGGTCGGTGGCGGCCAGGCCGAAGCCTTCCACCGTCACCAGATGGTCCACCCGCTCGGGCCGGATGCCGGCGTACAGGCAGGCGACCATCCCGCCCATGCTGTGCCCCACCAGCCGCACCGGCTGATGACCGGCGTAATGGTCGAGCAACACGTCCAGATCGGCCAGATAGTCCGGCGCGTAATAGCTGCCGGCAGTCCAGCCGGAGCGACCGAAACCACGCCAGTCCGGCGCGACGATATCCCATTCCTGTTGCAGCGCATCGACCATGAACTGGAAGGTAGCGGAATGGTCCATCCAGCCATGCAGCAGGAAGAGACGCGGCGCGCCGGGGCAGCCCCAGCGGCGGATGTGGTAGCGGCAGTCATTGACAGCCAGATACTCGGATCGGGAAAGCTGGATGGGGGTATACATGGCGACGGATTGTAATCGTGCATCGCGGCGGGTCAATTGCCGAATGGCGGTCCTGCAGGTGAATAGGCGAAATGGCGACACCCGTCCTGGCCGGGCGAGGCTGCGCTTGGCATTTACCCGGCAAATCCCGACAATGCCGGATTCGACAAGCAGGTTGCCCCATGTTCGAGCGCATCATCCTCATCATCCTGCCGGTGGCCGCCATGGTCATGATCGGCTGGCTGTACGGCCGCCGTGTCCAGCCCGACATGCGCGCAACCAACCGCATCAACATCGAGGTTTGCGTGCCGCTGCTGGTTTTTTCCGCCATGGTGTCGCGCGACTTTGACCTCATCGCCGCATGGAAGCTGGTGCCGGCAGCGGCCGGTGTGATCGTCATTTCCGGCCTCTTGGCCTGGCCGCTGTGCCGGCTGGCCGGCGTCAGCCCGCGCACGCTGTTGCCGCCAACCATGTTCAACAACTGCGGCAATATGGGGCTGCCTCTGGCGCTACTGGCCTTCGGCCGCGAGGGCTTCAGCGGCTTCGTCGTGCTGTTCGTGGTGTCCAACCTGCTGCACTTCACCCTCGGGGCATATATTTTCAGCCACCACACCCGCCTGCGCGGCCTCATCAAGAATCCCATCGTGATCGCGACCGCCTTGGGACTGGCATGCGGGCTAACCAAGATCCACCTGCCCGACAGCCTGATGCTCGGCATCAAGATGATGGGTGACGTGACCATTCCGTTGATGCTGTTCGCACTGGGGGTACGCATGGTGGACGTGAACTTTTCCGGCTGGCGCGTGGGCCTGCTGGGCGCCCTGCTCTGCCCCGTCACCGGTCTCGTGGCCGCCGCCGCGATCAGCCCGCTGCTGGCGCTGTCCCCGGCCCAGACCAGTCTGGTATTCCTGTTCGGCGCCATGCCGCCCGCCGTGCTCAACTTCCTGATGGCCGAGCACTACCGGCAGGAACCGGACAAGATGGCGTCCATCGTTCTGATCGGCAACCTCGCCAGCGTGGCCTTCGTGCCGCTTGGTCTGTGGCTGGCCTTGGCCTGACAGGAAATACCTGATGAGCACCGAACTCCCCGTCGCCTCGCCTTGCATCAAGCAGTGCCGGCTGGATGCCAGCGGCCGCCTCTGCCTGGGGTGCCGCCGCACCACGACCGAAATCGCCGGCTGGTCCGGCTTTGACGAGCGCCAGAAACGGGCCGTTCTGCAGCGGCTGGCCAAGTCCCTGCCGATCAGGACCGAGTGTTGCCCGAAATGCGGCAATGCGTTTGAGTGCGGCAGTGGCGGCCAGAATGGCGGCTGCTGGTGTATGGACTGGCCAGCGACCCTGCCGGTGAACGACGCCGCCACGGCTTGCCTGTGCCCCGTGTGCCTCGCGCAGGCGATAGCCGGCTGCTAGGCGCGATATTCGCTGCGCGCCACCATTCTTCAATACGCCCTACCCGCGCTGTTACAATCCCGTCGCGAAATCCAAACCAAACCCGGAAAATGGCAATGGAAACCGGAGACGGCAGCGGCAGCCTGCCGGCCCCCGGGAGTCCAGCGCGGGCTATCAAGGGTCTGCTGTCCAAGGCCGGCTTCCTCATCAAGAGGCTCTGAGCCGGACGCACTACCTGGCTCGAAACGGGACCCCGGGCAACGCACCATTCCGTTGCCACCGGTCCCGGCGCTTCGCCCTGCGTCGCCCATGTCATGCAAC
>JASLDQ010000022.1 GCA_030151505.1 Chromobacteriaceae bacterium | reverse complement strand
TTCCACGCGGTCACGCGACACTTCGCTGGCACGCAGGTAGCCTTCCACATCACCGCCCAGATCGATCACGGCACCCTTGGCGTCCATCGACTTGACGGTGCCCTTGACCAGGCTGTTCTTGTCGTTCATTGCGACGAAGTTACCGAACGGATCACCTTCGAGCTGCTTGATGCCCATCGAGATGCGTTCCTTCTCGATATCGATCGACAGCACCATGGCTTCGACTTCGTCACCCTTCTTGAAGCCACGGATGGCTTCTTCGCCCGACTGGCTCCAGCTCAGGTCGGACAGGTGCACCAGACCGTCGATGCCGCCCGGCAGGCCGATGAACACGCCGAAGTCGGTGATCGACTTGATGGTGCCGGTGATCTTGTCACCCTTCTTGTAGGTGGCGCCGAAATCGTCCCACGGGTTCGACTGGCACTGCTTCATGCCGAGGCTGATGCGGCGGCGGTCTTCGTCGATCTCGAGGATCATGACTTCGACTTCGTCACCCAGCGACACGACCTTGGACGGATGGACGTTCTTGTTGGTCCAGTCCATTTCCGACACGTGCACCAGACCTTCGATGCCCTGTTCGATCTCGACGAATGCGCCGTAGTCGGTCAGGTTGGTCACGCGGCCGAACAGGCGGGTGCCCGACGGGTAGCGGCGCGACAGGCCCACCCAAGGATCTTCGCCCAGCTGCTTGAGACCCAGCGAAACGCGGTTCTTTTCCTGGTCGAACTTGAGCACCTTGGCTTCGACTTCGTCGCCCACGGCGAGGACTTCGCTCGGGTGCTTGACGCGGCGCCATGCCAGGTCGGTGATGTGCAGCAGGCCGTCGATGCCGCCGAGGTCGACGAATGCGCCGTAGTCGGTGATGTTCTTGACGATGCCCTTGATGACGGCACCTTCCTTGAGGTTTTCCAGCAGCGCCTTGCGCTCTTCACCCAGGGTTTCTTCCAGCACGGCACGGCGCGACACAACCACGTTGTTGCGCTTGCGGTCGAGCTTGATGACCTTGAATTCGATCTGCTTGCCTTCGAACGGGGTGGTGTCCTTGACCGGACGGGTGTCGACCAGCGAACCCGGCAGGAAGGCGCGGATGCTGTTGACCATCACGGTCAGGCCGCCCTTGACCTTGCCGCTGATCAGGCCCGACAGGATCTTGCCGGCTTCGAGCGCTTCTTCCAGCTCGATCCAGGCAGCCATGCGCTTGGCCTTGTCACGCGACAGCTTGGTTTCACCGAAACCGTTTTCGAGGCTGTCGATCGCCACGGTGACAAAGTCGCCAATGCTGACTTCGAGTTCGCCCTGGTCGTTCTTGAATTCGTCCACGGAAATCAGCGACTCGGATTTCAGGCCGGCGTTCACGGTCACGAAGTTCGGGTCAATGTTGACGACTTCGGCGGTGATCACTTCGCCTGCCTTCATGTCCTGGCGTTCGAGGCTTTCTTCGAACAGGGCGGCGAAGCTTTCCATTGCAGCGGTGGTGTTAGTCATTAAGATAAAAACTCGAAAGCAAGCCCGGGAAGACTTGCAGGGGTTAGGTTGGTCACGGCCGCGCGGGCGGAGAACCGTTGCGGCGGGTAAAAATCAGGCCTGAGCACCGGCCCCGCGGTACCAGTCGATCACCTGGCCGACCGCTTGGTCGATGGTGAGATCGGTGGTATCGAGAAGCCTCGCATCAGGCTCTTGCATAAGCGGGGCAACTGCCCGTGCCGCATCGCGAGCGTCGCGGTCGACAATGTCCTGCTTAATCTGAAGAAGATTAGCAGAATCCCCTTTCTCCATCAACTGCTTATAGCGTCTTTCGGCCCGACAGGCGGCACTGGCGGTCAGGAAGATTTTGAGCTGCGCATCGGGGAAAACCACCGAGCCCATGTCGCGACCGTCCGTCACCAGACCGGGCAGACGGCGGAAGTCGCGCTGGCGCTGCAGCAGCGCCGAACGCACCGCCGGCAGCACTGCGATGCGGGAAGCCCCCATCCCCATTTCCTCGCTGCGGATGGCGTCGCCGACATTGTCGCCTTCCAGCAGGACCAGGCCGTCGCGGAACTCGACCGGCAGGCGCACCGCCGCCATCGCCAGCCGGGCCTCGCTGCCCAGGTCGATGCCGTGGCGACCGGCATACAGCGCGACCAGCCGGTACAGCGCGCCGGAGTCGAGGTAGTGGAAACCCAATGCCTGGGCGACGCGCGACGCCACCGTGCCCTTGCCGGACGCGGAAGGACCATCGATGGTAATGACAGGAGCGGACATAAGACTTTGACAGTAATGAAAAAACGGACAGCCGGATTCGAAATATCCGGCTGCAACCGGTTGAAATCCTAGCGCAATATTGCCGCATTGCACAATGCCGACGGCGACTTCGCCGCCGCCCCCGTGCATGCCATGCGCCAAGCGTGATACCGTTTGCGTTTCGCATTTCGCCTCGACCCGCCCGCCGACATGGAATTCCTCGATCTCGCCCCCCGCACCGCCGCCCGCGGCACCGTCCGCCTGCCCGGCTCCAAGAGCATCTCCAACCGCATCCTGTTGCTGGCGGCCCTAGCCGATGGCGACACGCTGGTGCGCGATGTGCTCGCCGCCGACGACACCGACCGCATGCTCGACGCACTGGCCGCACTCGGCGTCACGGTCGAGCGTCAAAACGATTCGCAGGACTATCGCGTGCAGGGCTGCGGCGGAGCATTCCCGGTCAAGTCGGCCGAGCTGTTCCTCGGCAACGCCGGCACCGCCTTCCGCCCGCTGGCCGCCGCGCTCGCGCTGGCGGGCGGCGACTACCGGCTCTCCGGTGTCGCGCGCATGCACGAGCGTCCCATCGGCGATCTCGTGGACGCGCTGCGCCCGCTCGGCGCCGCCGTCGACTACCTCGGCAATCCCGGCTATCCGCCCTTGGCCATCGGCACCGGCAGCATCCGGGCCGGCGCCGTCACCCGCGTACGGGGCGACGTATCGAGCCAGTTCCTCTCCGCGCTGCTGATGGCCCTGCCGCTGGCCGGCGGCGGCACCGTCGAAGTCACCGGCGAGCTGATCTCCAAACCCTATGTCGAGCTGACCCTGAACCTGCTCGCCCGCTTCGGCGTCGCGGTCGAACGGGACGGCTGGCGCGCCTTTACCGTACCGGCCGGCAGCCGCTACCAGTCGCCCGGCGAAATCTACGTCGAAGGCGATGCCAGCTCGGCCAGCTACTTCCTTGCCGCCGGCGCCATCGGCGGCGGCCCGGTCCGCGTCACCGGCGTCGGCCGCGACAGCATCCAGGGCGACGTGCGCTTCGCCGACGCGCTCGCGCAGATGGGCGCGCGCATCGACATGGGGCCGGACTGGATCGAGGCGCGCGCGCCGGCCACCGGCCGCCTCACCGCCGTCGACCTGGACTGCAACCACATCCCCGACGCGGCGATGACCCTGGCCGCCGCCGCGCTGTTCGCCGACGGCACCACCACGCTGCGCAACATCGCCAGCTGGCGAGTCAAGGAGACCGACCGCCTCGCCGCGATGGCGATCGAGCTGCGCAAGCTCGGCGCCACCGTGACCGAAGGCGAGGATTTCCTCAGCGTCACTCCGCCCGCCGCGCCGATTCCCCACGCCGCCATCGACACCTACGACGACCACCGCATGGCGATGTGCTTCTCGCTGGCCGCCTTTGCGGTGCCGGTGCGCATCAACGATCCCAAGTGCGTCGCCAAGACTTTCCCCGGCTATTTCGACGCCTTCGCGAGCCTCGCCGCATGAACGCCGAACCGCCCTTCGTCGCCGCCCGGCGCGAGTTCATGGCCGCCGCCGGCGAGCCGATGCCGACCTCGCCCGCCTGGCGGCCGGACGCGCTGCAACTGTGGCAGACCATGCTGACCGAGGAAATCGCCGAACTGGCCGAAGCGGCGGCCGCCTGCCGCGAGCCCGGCGTCGACGACGAGGCCGAGCGGGTGCGCCGGCTGGCCGAGCTGGCCGCCGAGGGCTGCGACGTCATCAATGTGGTGGTCGGCCTGCTGCTGTCGCAAGGCCTGCCGATCGGGCCGATGTTCGACGCCATCCACGCCGCCAACATGGCCAAGATGGTCGACGGCCGGGCCATCCGCCGCGCCGACGGCAAGATCCTCAAGCCCGAAGGCTGGCAGCCGGCCGACAAGAGCGGCGTCATCCGGGCCGCCATCGACGCGGCGAAGGCGGGCCAGCCGGCTTGATCCCGCCATAGTGCCGCGGACGGGTACGCTCAACGGGCAAGCGGGCTCGTGCACCACTGCCGCTCGCACGGCACGCCATCCCGATCACCGTCCATCTCAACCCCCGGGCAGTTCCGCAGGAAGAACGTGGCCTCGGCGCAGGAATTCATCTGCGAGCATGACCTGCGCCCGTCGCACAGAAACCGGGGCGAAACCGCTTGGTCGGCGGCCGCCGTTTGGGTGGTGCGCCGGGAATACTCCCCATAGCCATACGCGGCGGCTGCGACCAGCAGCCCAAGCAGGGCAATGCGCCCAAACAGCGCACGCCTCCCGTCCGGACGGCGTGACGCTCCCTGCCCTCCCCGGCTCACGCCCTGCCGACCGGGACACGCCACCCGCAGCGCTCTGAGCTTGCCGAGCCGGTCGGTTTAAATCTCGAACGACAGCCTCTCGCCAGACCGGGGCCGCTGCCCGTTACGCGGAAACGCCGAGATGTGAACGAAAACCTCGGAGCCGCCGCGATCCGGCGCGATGAAGCCGAAGCCGCGTTCGTCATTCCATTTCGACAGCACACCCTCGACGCGCATGAGCCAACTCCTGAATCGAACCGGCGGCAAACCACCCCGGCGAGGATTCATTGTTGGCGACACAATCCCGTTATGCCAGACGGGAATCCAGCAAAATGGCCGGCCCCGAAAACTCGGGCGCCGGCCATCAGTGAAGAGCGGACGTCATCCAGTCCGCTCACCACGGGTTCGGCAACGCCCGAACCCGGTCATCCAGATCAGCTGCGGTAATCCGCGTTGATCCGCACGTAGTCGTAGGAAAAATCGCAGGTCCACACCGTCGCGGCCGCATCGCCGCGGTTCAGCACCACCCGCACCAGAATTTCCGGCTTGGCCATCACGCGCTGGCCGTCCTCCTCGCGGTAGCCCGGATAGCGGCCGCCGTCCTTGGCCACCAGCACCTCGTCCAGATACAGCTCCAGCGCGTCCACGTCCAGGTCGGCCACGCCGGCGTAGCCGATGGCGGCGAGGATGCGGCCGAGGTTGGGGTCGGACGCGAAGAAAGCGGTTTTCACCAGCGGCGAGCGCGCGATCGCGTAGCCGACGGCCTTGCACTCCTCCACGCTCTTGCCGCCCTCGACCGCGATGGTCATGAACTTGGTCGCGCCCTCGCCGTCGCGCACGATGGCCTGCGCCAGCTCGGCCGCCACCTCGCGGATCGCGCCGAACAGCGCGGCATAGCCGGCGTCGGCGACCGAGACGATCGGTGCGGTACCGGCCGCGCCGGTGGCGATCAGCATGAAGGAGTCGTTGGTCGAAGTGTCGCCGTCGACGGTGATGCAGTTGAACGAGCGGTCGGCCGCCTCGCGCACCATCGCCTGCAGCAGCGCCGGCTCGACCGCCGCGTCGGTGGCGACGAAGCCGAGCATGGTCGCCATGTTCGGATGGATCATGCCCGAGCCCTTGGCGATGCCGGTCACGGTCACGATTTTGCCGCAGATCTCGACCCGGCGCGAGGTGGCCTTGGGCTGGATGTCGGTGGTCATGATCGCCTCGGCCGCGTCGAGCCAGTCGGCCGAACGGCGGGTCGGCAGGGCAGCGACGATCTTGTCGGCCGGCAGCGGTTCAAGGATCACGCCGGTCGAAAACGGCAGCACCTGCTCGGTCGCTACGCCCAACTGCCCCGCCAGCGCCTCGCACACCCGGCGGGCATTGACGCGGCCGCTCTCGCCGGTGCCGGCGTTGGCGTTGCCGGTGTTGACCACCAGCGCGCGGACGCCTTTTCCGGCGGCGAGGAATTCCTTGCACAGCACCACCGGCGCGGCGCAGAAGCGGTTCTGGGTGAACACGCCGGCCACGGCCGCGCCGGGGACGAGTTCGATCACCAGCACGTCCTTGCGCTCGGCTTTCTTGATGCCGGCTTCGGCGACGTGCAGGGAAATGCCGGCGACCGGCAAGAGGGCGGCCCGGTCGGGCAGCGGGAGATTGACAGGCATGGTCTGGCTCCAGGGGAAATTCGAGTGGGGGCGATTTTAGGGGGAAACGCTGCGGGCGTGTTGGCGGCGGCCTCGGCGCCTGCTCACGATCTTGCTCTGTCCCTTACCGGCACATGCGACCAAGACCACCCGTCCCCCGTTCACGCCGCCGGCTTGGCGCGCCGTTTCGAGGTTTTAAGAAGCCGGCTGTTTGAGCGCGTAGGGTGCAATAAGCGCAGCGCATTGCACCGAACATAGTTGAAATGCCACCGTCCCTTTTCGCCCTGAAGGCGACTTCCTTTCTTTGCTTCGCCAAAAAAAGGAAGCAAAGAAAGGCGACCCCGGTCAGGCCGGCGGCATGAACGGGGACCGGGTGGTTTTGGCCAGATTTTCAGCAGGGGACGCAGGGCCAGCAAGCGGGTCGATCGCGGCTCACGCCGCTCCCACACCTGTACGACCGGCACCGGTAGGAGCGACGCGAGTCGCGATCACCGCCCTGAGGAAGCGGCGACAGCCCCTGACCCCGAACTCACGCCTCGTCGTTGAGGATCGCCAGCAGGTC
>JASLDQ010000010.1 GCA_030151505.1 Chromobacteriaceae bacterium | reverse complement strand
GCCGCAGCGCGGCCGGTTTCGCCGGAAACCGGCCGCCCGCGCCTGTTGAACCTCGTTGAGCCGAGACCGAATCATGACGCACACCATCGCCCTCAACTTCGAAGACGGGATCACCCGCTTCGTCGACTGCAAACCCGACGAAACCGTGGCGGACGCCGCCTATCGCCAGGGCATCAACATTCCGCTGGACTGCCGCGACGGCGCCTGCGGCGCCTGCAAGTGCTTTGCCGAAGCCGGCGCCTACGACCTCGGCAACGACTACATCGACGACGCCCTCAGCCAGACTGAAGCCGAAGCGGGCTATGTGCTGACCTGCCAGATGCGCCCCAAGGGCGACTGCGTGGTGCGCGTGCCGGCCTCGTCGGACGTCTGCCGCACCCAGCAGGCCAGCTACACCGCCGCCATCCGCGAAGTCCGCCAGCTCTCCGACAGTGCGCTGTCGTTGTCCATCCACGGCGACGCGCTCGACAAGCTGGCTTTCCTGCCGGGCCAGTACGTCAACCTGCAGGTGCCGGGCAGCGAGCAGATCCGCGCCTATTCCTTCAGCTCCCTGCCGCACGGCGGCGAAGTGTCCTTCCTGATCCGCAACGTGCCCGGCGGCCTGATGAGCGGCTACCTGACCCAGCACGCCAAGGCCGGCGACAGCATCCGGCTGGCCGGTCCGCTCGGCAGCTTCTACCTGCGCGACATCAAGCGACCGCTGCTGATGCTGGCCGGCGGCACCGGCCTCGCCCCTTTCCTCGCGATGCTGGAAAAGATCGCCGCCGCCGGCCACACCGCCCAGCCGGTCCACCTGATTTACGGCGTCACCCGCGACGCCGATCTGGTCGAGCTGGACAAGCTCGGCGAATTCGCCGCGTGCCTGCCCAACTTCACCTTCAGCGCCTGCGTCGCCAGCCCCGACAGCGCCTGGCCGCGCAAGGGCTACGTCACCCAGCACATCGAGCCGGCCCAGCTCAACGACGGCGACGTCGACATCTACCTGTGCGGCCCGCCGCCGATGGTGGAGGCCGTCAGCCAGAACCTGCGCGAACGCGGGATCCAGCCGGCCAACTTCTACTACGAGAAGTTCGCCGCCAGCGCCTGAGCCGCCGCCCGGCCCTACCCGATTTCAGGATAACCCCATGCAGAACAAGCGTTTCGACAACAAAGTCGCCGTCATCACCGGCGCGGCCCAGGGCATCGGCCGCCGCGTGGCCGAACGGATGGCGGCCGAAGGCGGCCGGCTGGTGCTGGTGGACCGCTCCGAACTGGTCCACGAGCAGGTCGACCAGCTCGGCCGGCACGCCGAAGTCCTCACCCTCACCGCCGACCTCGAAAAATATGGTGACTGCGAGCAGGTGATGGCGGCGGCACAGCAGCATTTCGGCCGGCTCGACATCCTCGTCAACAACGTCGGCGGCACCATCTGGGCCAAGCCCTTCGAGCACTACGCCGAGGCCGAGATCGAAGCCGAGGTGCGCCGCTCGCTCTTCCCCACCCTGTGGTGCTGCCGTGCGGCCCTGCCCCACATGCTGGCGCAGCAGCGGGGCGCCATCGTCAACGTCTCGTCCATCGCCACCCGCAGCGTCAACCGCGTGCCCTACGGCGCGGCCAAGGGCGGGGTCAATGCGCTGACGGCCTGCCTCGCCTTCGAAAACGGCGAGCGCGGCATCCGCGTCAATGCCGTCGCTCCCGGCGGCACCGAAGCCCCGCCGCGCCGCATTCCGCGCAACGCCGCGCCGCAAACCGAACAGGAAAAGGTCTGGTACCAGCAGATCGTCGACCAGACCCTCGACAGCAGCCTGATGAAACGCTACGGCACCACCGACGAACAAGCCGCCGCCATCCTGTTTCTGGCCTCGGACGACGCCTCCTACATCACCGGCGTCACCCTGCCGGTCGGCGGCGGCGACCTGGGCTGATCCCTCCGTGCGCCCGGCGCACGACGCCCCCGGCCGGGCCGCGACCTGCCATCCATAAGGCAGGCGCAGCCCGGACCGTATCTACAAGAGAAACAACGAGGAAGACATGAAAACCATCGACGTGCACGCGATCATCGATCGCGCCCGCTTCAATCCGTTCCACTGGTCGGTGCTGCTGTGGTGTTCGCTGATCATCATTTTCGACGGCTACGACCTGGTCATTTACGGCGCCGTGCTGCCGGTGCTGATGAAGGAATGGGGAATGTCACCGTTGCAGGCCGGCAGCCTCGGCAGCTACGCGCTGTTCGGCATGATGTTCGGCGCGCTGGTCTTCGGCCCGCTGTCCGACCGGATCGGCCGCAAGCGCGCCATCACCCTGTGCGTCGCCATCTTCAGCCTGTTCACCGTGGTCAACGGCTTTGCCCGCAACCCGGCCGAATTCGGCCTGTGCCGCTTTTTCGCCGGGCTGGGCATCGGCGGGGTAATGCCGAACGTGGTCGCGCTGATGACCGAATACTCGCCCAGAAAGATCCGCAGCACGCTGGTGGCCATCATGTTCAGCGGCTACTCGGTCGGCGGCATGCTGTCGGCCGGGCTGGGCATCGCGCTGATCCCGTCCTTCGGCTGGCAGTCGGTGTTCTACGTCGCCGTCGTGCCGCTGCTGCTCCTGCCGCTGATCATGCGCTCGCTGCCGGAATCGGTCGGCTTCCTGATCCGCCAGAACCGCCACGCTGAAGTGGCCGCCATCCTCGCCCAAATCGATCCGTCGCACGCACCATCCGCGGCCGACCGCTTCGAGATGCCCGAGCTCAAGCAGCACGGCGCGCCGCTGGTGCAGCTGTTCCGCGAGGGCCGCTCGCTGAGCACGCTGATGTTCTGGGTCGCCTTCTTCATGTGCCTCTTGATGGTGTACGCGCTGAATTCCTGGCTGCCCAAGCTGATGGCCAACGCCGGCTACGGGCTCGGCTCCAGCCTGCTGTTCCTGATGGTGCTGAATTTCGGCGCCATCTTCGGCGCGGTCGGCGGCGGCTGGGCGGCGGACCGGCTGCATCTGAAGCGGGTGGTGGCGGCCTTCTTCGCCATCGCCGCGGTGTCGATCAGCCTGCTCGGCTTCAAGAGCTCCACCGCCGCGCTGTACGTGCTGGTCGCCATCGCCGGCGCCACCACCATCGGGACCCAGATCCTGTGCTACGCCTACGTCGCCCAGTTCTACCCGATGACCATCCGTTCGACCGGCATCGGCTGGGCCTCGGGCATCGGCCGCAGCGGCGCCATCCTCGGCCCCATTCTCGGCGGTGCACTGCTCGGCATGAACCTGCCGCTGCACTACAACTTCCTCGCCTTCGCCATCCCCGGCGTCCTCGCGGCCGTCGCGGTCTGCCTGATCAGCCGTGCCGCGCACCACAACGCCGCCACGCCACTCGCGCCGGCCAGGCTGCAAGCGCAAGGCAGCGGCAAGTAAGCCCCCGCGCCCGCCGCTCCGGCCGGCGTGGCGGGCGCGATGCCCCACGGCCACCCGGCCACCTTCCCCGACAACGGCGCCCGCCAGCCGGCGCGCGCCCACCGATTCACACGCAGCAAACGAGGTTCACCATGAAAAAAGGCGTCATGCGCCCCGGCCACATCCAGCTCCGGGTCATGAATCTGCAAGAAGCGCTCGAGCACTACCGCGACCTGCTCGGCCTGATCGAAACCGACCGGGACGCGCAGGGCCGCGTCTACCTGAAAGCCTGGACCGAGGTCGACAAGTTCTCGCTGGTCCTGCGCGAAGCCGGCTCGCCCGGGATGGACTTCCTGGGCTTCAAGGTGGTCGACGACGCCACCCTCGACCGCCTGGGCGGGGAGCTGGCCGAGTTCGGCTGCGCCGTCGAGCACATCCCGGCCGGCGAGCTGAAAGGCTGCGGCCGCCGCGTGCGCTTCGTCGCCCCTTCCGGCCACCGGTTCGAGCTGTACGCCGACAAGGACTACACCGGCAAGTGGGGGATTTCCGACGTCAACCCGGAAGCGTGGCCGCGCGGGCTGCAGGGCATGAAGGCCCGCCGCTTCGACCACGCGCTGCTGTACGGCGACGAGCTGGACGCGACCTTCGAGCTGTTCACCCGCGTGCTCGGCTTCGATCTGGCCGAACAGGTGGTCGATCCGGCCGGCCATCGCGTCGCCCACTTCCTCACCGCCTCGATGAAAGCGCATGACATCGCCTTCATCCAGTGCCCGGACAAGGACAAGCTGCACCACGTGTCGTTCTATCTCGAGACCTGGGAGGACGTGCTGCGTGCCGCCGATCTCATCAGCATGACCGACACCTCGATCGACATCGGCCCCACCCGCCACGGCCTGACCCACGGCAAGACCATCTATTTCTTCGATCCATCGGGCAACCGCAACGAGGTGTTCTGCGGCGGCGACTACCACTACCCCGACCACAAACCGGTGACCTGGAAGGCCGAGGACCTCGGCAAGGCGATCTTCTATCACGACCGCCAGCTCAACGAACGCTTCCTGAGCGTGCTGACCTGAGCCCGCCCCTTTGCGGCAAGCCCCCTTCAACCAAGCAGTGACAGCCATGCAAGAAATCAAGCACTACATCAACGGCGAGTACGTCGGTTCGGCCAGCGGCAAGACCTTCGACAATGTCGACCCGTCCACCGGCCGGGTATTCGCCCGCGTCCACGAAGCCGGCGCGGCCGAAGTCGACGCCGCGGTCAGGGCCGCCCGCGCCGCGCTCGGAGGTCCGTGGGGCCGCCTGTCCGTGGCCGAGCGCGCCGACATCCTCCACCGCGTCGCCGACGGCATCACCGCCCGCTTCGACGAATTTCTCGAAGCCGAATGCCGCGATACCGGCAAACCCCGGTCGATGGCCGGCCACGTCGACATCCCGCGCGGCGCGGCCAACTTCAAGGTATTCGCCGACCTGGTCAAGAACGTCGCCAACGAGGCCTTCGAGATGGCGACGCCGGACGGCGCCGGCGCGGTCAACTACGCGGTGCGCCGCCCCAAGGGCGTGATCGGCGTCATCAGTCCGTGGAACCTGCCGCTCCTGCTGATGACCTGGAAGGTCGGCCCGGCGCTGGCCTGCGGCAACACCGTGGTGGTCAAGCCGTCGGAGGAAACCCCCGGCACCACCGCGCTGCTGGGCGAGGTGATGAAGGCCGCCGGCGTGCCGGACGGGGTCTACAACGTGGTACACGGCTTTGGCGGCGATTCGGCCGGCGCCTTTCTCACCGCCCACCCGGACGTGGACGCCTACACCTTCACCGGCGAGACCGGCACCGGCGAACAGATCATGCACGCCGCCGCCAACGGCGTGCGCCCGGTGTCGCTGGAACTGGGCGGCAAGAACGCCAGCCTCGTGTTCGCCGACTGCGACATGGACAAGGCCATCGAAGGCACGCTGCGCTCGGCCTTCCTCAACTGCGGCCAGGTCTGCCTCGGCACCGAGCGCATCTACGTCGAGCGCTCGGTATTCGAGACATTCGTCGCCCGCCTCAAGGCCGGCGCCGAACGTCTGGTGATCGGCCCGCCCGACGACCCCGAGGCCAACTTCGGCCCGCTG
>JASLDQ010000397.1 GCA_030151505.1 Chromobacteriaceae bacterium | reverse complement strand
CGGCATGCTGCCGCGCTCGACCGGCTCGCGGATGAAGCGCGAGGCCGCCAGCGGTAAGCAATCCGGTCGCACGCAGGAAATCCAGCGCCTGATCGGCCGCAGCCTGCGCGCGGTGGTGGACATGGAGAAGCTGGGGGAACGCCAGATCGTCATCGACTGCGACGTGATCCAGGCCGACGGCGGCACCCGGACCGCCAGCATCTGCGGCGCCTTCGTCGCGCTGAGCGACGCTGTCAACGGCCTGATCGCCGCCGGCAAGCTT
This sequence comes from Chromobacteriaceae bacterium, assembly GCA_030151505.1. Classification (GTDB taxonomy): domain Bacteria; phylum Pseudomonadota; class Gammaproteobacteria; order Burkholderiales; family Aquaspirillaceae; genus JASLDQ01. Next base: position 5,879 of record JASLDQ010000397.1, on the reverse strand, counting down.
GCCGAATCTCCGATCCGCGACCATGTCGCCGCCGTGTCGGTCGGGGTGGTCGACGGCCAGCCGGTGCTGGATCTGGACTATCCGGAAGACTCCGGCTGCGAAACCGACATGAACGTGGTGATGACCGGCGACGGCCGTTTCATCGAAGTGCAAGGCACGGCCGAAGGCGAGCCCTTTACCCGCGCCCAGATGGACGAGCTGATGGAGCTGGCCGCAGCCGGCATCCGCCACATCGTCGAGCTGCAGCACTCCGCGCTGGCCACCATCACCGCAACGCCCGAGGCTTGATGGCATTCCGGCCAAGTCAGCGCGCCCTCGCGGCGCTGCTTGCGGCCGGATAAGCACGCCCTCCTCTCTGTCAGCCCACTCCCGATGAGATGTCTCGCCGTTACCGGCAGGCTACTCCAGCCTGCCGGATTCGAGATGTCACCTATCCCAAAACGTCCGGTCAACCGGCGTTGCCCAATATCCGTCCAGATCTCCGACAAAAAAACAGGGGTGCCGTTATCTGACACCCCCAAGGTTTGTTGATACTGCCGGCAATCCGGCTGGCAGGCCGCAAAAACCTGCCACCCGGCCCGTCTGACCGTCAGTCGACGTGCAGTTTGTGCGCGTCGAGGAGCTTCTGGATGATCTGGGTATCCGACGCGCCCTGGGCAACGCCCAGCTGATCGAACCCGACTCCCTCCAGCGTGATGGTCTGCACGGCAGCACCATCCTGACCGTGAACGCTGATCTCGGTACTGCTGGCATTGCCCGTACCCGTCACCTTGAAGTCCAGGAATGCATCAAGCGATTTGCTCGAGTCATATCCGAGACCATGCAGCAGGTCCTTCAGGTCCAGCACGTCGGCTTCGCCGTGGGCGGAGAAGTCGGTGATGACGTCCTTCGCTGGAGCGCCCGCAGTGCCTGCATCGGCCAGCGACCACTTGAACGTATCGACACCGAGACCGCCAGTCATGATGTCGTTGCCCGCTCCGCCGATCAGCAAGTCGTTGCCGTCGCCACCATCCAGGATGTCATTGCCGGCGCCGCCGACCAGGGTATCGTTGCCGGCACCGCCATACAGGCGGTCGTCACCGGCACCGCCGTCGAGATAGTCGTCGCCGTTGCCGCCGTCGAGGACGTCATCGCCATCCCCGCCATAGAGCGTGTCGTTGCCATCGCCACCAGACAACACGTCGTTACCGGCGCCGCCATGCAGGACATCGTTGCCGGCACCACCTACCAGACGGTCGTTTCCACTTCCGCCGTGCAGGATGTCATCGCCGCTCGATCCTTGCAGCACATCGTTGCTGAGGCTGGAACTGTCATCCAGCAGACCGCCATGCTCGTCGTTCACCAGCAGTTGCCCCAGCAGAACCGGCTTGACGCTGGCCGAGGAGAAGTCGAGCTGCTCGTACTGATCGCCACCGGAGGCAATCCCGACAACCTTGACCTCGACCTGCTGTCCTTCCTGCCAATCGCTGGACGGCGGGATCGTGAACGTGCCCTCGGCGTTGCCCTGCGCAATCGCGACCTCCATGGTGGTCGTCATGCCGCCGACCACCACGGCCAGCAGCAGCACAAGTTCGGCATCCCTGGCCAGTGAAGACACCTGTGCGGTCAGGGTCAACGGCTGGTTGCGGTACACCTCGGCCGGCAGGCCGCTCAGCGAAATGCGGGACACGTCGATGGTATCCAGCACCGGCGTCACGGCCGGGTTCGGATTGAATGCGAGGCCTTCGAACGAAGCGCCGCCGCTGACCGAGGTGATTGTGGCGCTGACCGAATCGCCGGTCTCGCGGTACACGTCTTCGCGCGACGCCACGGTGGCGGAGAACTGGACCGAACTCTGGCCGGCGGCAACGGTCACGGTCTTGGTCGAGCCGTCCGGCATCGTCACCGTCGCGGTCACGGTCTCTCTGGCCACCGCCGGCAAGCCATCGGCAGTCTGCAAGACCAGCTTGTAGGTAATCGAACCGCCGGCTTCGGTCACGTTGGCCGTTTGCGGAACCAGCACCGCCGTCACCGTATCGACGGTGTCGACGATATGGGTGACCGCCGGCGTGCCGTCGACCGTCAGGTTCTCGAAGTTGCCGCCTTCGGCCTTGGTGATGATCACGCTGACGTCGCGCGCATCCTTGTACACGTCGTCTTCGTTGGCCACCGCCTTGTCCACCGTGCCGACGGTCGCGCCGTCGGCGATGGTGATGGTCTGGCCGTTGCTCAGTGTCACCGTCACCGCGCCTTGCGCCGGCTTGTCCAGCGTCGCGGTGTAGGTAATGACTCCGCCGGCCTCGGTCAGCGTGTCGGTCGCGGTCAGATGTACCTGAACTTCGTCGACGGTGTCGAACACATCGGTTTTGACAACGGCCGTTGTGTCGAGCTGTTCATACCCCCCGCCCTGCACATCCTTGATGCTGACCGTGAGCGTCTGCTCGTTCTTGTACACATCATCGTGCGGCGACAGGGTCACCTCGCCTGAGTTCTTGCCGGCCTGGATCGTGATTTCCAGCCCGTTGCTCAGGGTCAGCTTCAGATCAGTCTTGGGCGCTTCATCCACCCAGGCCGAGTAAGTGATGACTTGGCCTTCCTTGATGGCGGATTCAGCCATCAACTCGACCTTCACCACATCCTTGTGGCCCGCCGCCTCGTCCTGCCCCGCCACGGTCAGCGATCCGATGCGCAAATCCTCGAACTGGCCGGCACCGCTAACGTCCTTGACTTCCACCTTGCCGCTGAAGGCTCCCTCGTAGACGTCATTCGGCGCGGTGAAAGGCACCGATACTTGCGAACTGCCCGCCGGGATCTGGACCAGGGTCGTCGAACCGTCCGGCAGGCCGACCACCATTTCCATGGCGCTCTTGGCGTTCATCGGGGCGCCGTTTGCGTCCACCAGCTTGAGCACGTAATTAGCACTGTCGCCCTCGACCAGCGTGGCGGGGCCATCCACCACGAGACGCACGGTGTCGACCGTGTCGGTAATTGCGACACCGACGCTGTGCGACGTGTCCAACTGCTCGTAACCGCCGCCCTGGCTTGTGCTCACGCCGACGCTGATCTGGTGGGCGTCCTTGAACACGTCCTCCTGAGCCGTGACGGCATGGGTGGCCGTCCCCGAGTGCTCGCCGGCCTTGATCACGATTGTTTCGCCCGTGGTCAGCGTCAGGGTGAGATCGGTCTTGGGCGCATGGTCGACCGTCGCGGTGATGGTGACTGTGCCCGATTCGGCTTCGGTGAAGCTGTCACGATCCACGCTGAGGGTGACGCGGCTGACGTCCGGCTTGGCTTCGTCCGTCACGGTGACCGACGGCAGCGGGGTGCTGCCCGGCAAGCCATGCCACGAGCCGACCGACGTCAGCGTGCCGGCATCCGTGACCGTCAGCGAAGGCTGGATGGTGACCGGATCCTGCTTGTAGTAATCGTCGTTGACATCGACATAGATTACTGCCTTGCCGTTCTCTCCGATGACGATCTGGGCGGGAGGCGAGACCAAGGCGGAGCCGCCAGCCCCCCAGTTGATGCTGACGGTCACCGACGATCCCGCCGGCACCACCAAAGGATCACCATTGGCATCGACCAGCTGAACGAGATATTTGACCCGCCCGCCTTCTTCCACATCGGCCGCGAAACCGTCCTTGACCGTATCGAGCATCAGCTTCACGTAGCCGGCCGGCTGGCTGCCGCTCCCACCACCGCCAGGATTGGTGCCGCCCGTGCCGCCGTTGCCAGGATTGTGGCCACCACCCTGGTCACCCCCTCCCGTGTTCCCTCCGGTATTACCACCACCCGAGTTGCCGCCTCCGGTATTGCCTCCACCCGTACTCCCACCGGTGTTGCCGCCACCATTGTCGCCACCGCCAGTGTTCCCGCCAGGATCGCTACCGCCATTGTCACCACCACCAGTGTTCCCGCCGGTGTTGCCACCACCAGTGTCGCCGCCACCGGTATTCCCGCCAGTATTGCCTCCACCCGAGTTGCCGCCTCCGGTATTGCCTCCACCCGTACTACCACCGGTGTTGCCGCCACCCGTATTTCCGCCATCTCCGCCTGTCGTACCGCCGCCCTGATTGCCCGCAGTGTTAATGATGATGCCGGCCGCCTTGTCGAAGCTGCCCGTCTCCAGGGTCTCGAACACGGCGGTACCGCTGGTGCCGTTGACCAGCCCGGTGATCTTGGCTTCGACCAGGGTATTGTGGTCCACATTGCCAGTGGCCACGGTGAAGTTGGTGCTGGCCGAGCCGCCGACAATATTGATTTCCGATGGCGGGTTGACCATGGCCGAACCGGCCGAGCCCCAATCGAGTTTGACCTGGACCGCTTCGCCATCCGGCACCGTTACCGGCTGGCCATAGCGGTCGACCAGCTCGACGGTATAGGTGAAGTGGCCGCCGCCTTCATTGGCCGAGTTTTCCGCCAGATGGATGCGTGCAAACACCGTGTCGTTCGCATCGCGCAAATTGGCCGCTTCGTCGCTGACGGTGGTCGAGGCGTGGGTGGTCGAGCTGAGTTCCAGCTGCTCGAACTGTGCCACGCCCCCGCCGGTGGCGGGCAGCTCCACCCGCACGTCCAGCGTCTTGTCCGCTTCGGCCAGGTAATCGTCCTTCGCCGTCAGCGTCAGCTTCGTCTCGCTGGAGCCGCCACCGATGGTGATGGTGGACGGCAGCTGGGTCGTGAACTGGTCCTGCGCATCGCCCGACCAGACCAGATTCAGGGTCAGGCCGCTGGCGGCCTTGACCGGGTGGCCGTCGGCATCGACCAGCTGGACGGTGTACACCACCTGACCGCCTTCGGCGACATGGCTGGTGTCGGCCACCAGCTTCACGTAGGTAACGTCGACATCATCCTGAATCTGGGTGGTGACCACGCTCTTGTCGATCACGTGCCCTTCGAACTGGTCCAGCCCGCTCGTATCGACCGCATTGATCTGGACGTTGAGCTTGTCGTTGGATTCCGTGTAGGGATCGTCGCGGTCGACGGTGAAGTCGACATAGCCGGTATTGGAGCCCTTCGGCACGGTCACGACCAGAGGGTGGCCGTCCGGACCGTTCAGGCTCAGCGTGACTTTCACGTCGCTCGTCATCTTGTCCAGCGAGCCGATCGGCTTGCCGTCGTCGCCGACCAGGGTCACGGTGTAGCGGATCGTGCCGTGGTCTTCGCTGGCGGTCGGGGTCGCCTGGAGCTTGATGTGGACCTGGTCAACGTCGTCGCGGACATTGACGGTCGCGGAGTCGTGCAGCCCGACATTCTCGAAGCTGCTTTCCCAGCCCTTGGCGTTGACGACTTCCGCCGTGGCGGTCGCACCCGGCTCCTTGAAAACATCATCGTCGTTGACGTTGTAGCCGAAGCTGGTTTTGGTCGAGTTCCCCGGGATGGTGACCGTGCGCTCGGTGCCGTCTGGCATGCGGACGGTGACGTCGATCGGGTCCTTGGCACGCAACTCGTGGCCGTCCGGGTCCTTGAGGGTCAGGGTGTACATCACCCGACCGCCGTCTTCGCGCGGATTGCCGACCGCGGTCAGTTCGATCGTCACCGTATCGGCCGCTCCCTTGCCACCGTCGGCCTCGCTGGCGCCGCTGGTGATGGTAGTCGTCACCGAACCGGCCACGCCGACATTCTCGAAGGCTGCACCGGATTGAGAAGTGATGTTGGTGCCGTTGAGCACCGGCGACACGGTGAAGGTTTCGTTCTTCTCGGTCAGTGCATCGTCGACCAGATCGACCTTGAACACTTCGCCCAGGTTGACCGTGTGGGTGGATGCTTTGTAGTCGCTGCTGTCGGCCGTGCCGTTGGTGTACTGGACAGCCACGGTGCCCTTCGCATCGGTCAGGAGTTCCCCATTCGGCCCGTAGGCCAGCGCCTTGTAATAGGTCTGACCGCCTTCGGCGCCACTGCTG
>JASLDQ010000377.1 GCA_030151505.1 Chromobacteriaceae bacterium | reverse complement strand
CCTTGAAGCACCCAGGCCGACCGCCACGCTCCATCACAGAAAACGATCCAGAATCTTGCGGCTGGTCCGGTCGAGCCGGGTGAAATCCCGGACGAGGAAGTGGATGCCGTGGTTGTCGGTGATCATCAGCTTCGGATGGGCCAGCCGGCGGATGTCTTCTTCACCCTTGAGCACGAACTCGGTCGGGCCACGGTCGGTGTCGACGGTCCAGATGCTGGGCGTCGCGAAGGTCGATACCGCGCGGATCCGGCTGATCTCGGGCATGAACTCGCGGCTGGCAAGCTCTTCCTCGACCAGTTGGCGCAAAGCAGCCGGCAGCTCGTCCAGATGATCGAGCCACAGCAGTTCGTGGCCATCCGGGCTCACCAGCGCGATCCCGTCCTGCGGCGCGCCGATGGGAAAAGCACGCACCGGCACCACGCCTTCATGCACCTCGCCGTCGGCGGTCACGAATACCAGGCGGCCCTGCGGGTTGCGGCTCAGGCGAAAATCATGCGTTGACATCGTTTTCCTCGTCTTCTTCGTCTTTTTCGCTCTGGTCAGCATTGGCATCGACCTGACGGGCCTGCGCCTGATACAGGCGATAGTAGGCGCCCTCCTTCTCCATCAGTTCGTCGTGGCTGCCGACTTCGACAACCTGACCGCGATCCATCACCACCAGTCTGTCGGCCTTGCGCAAGGTGGACAGGCGGTGGGCAACGGCGATGGTGGTGCGTCCCTGCACCAGATTGTCGAGCGCCTTCTGGATTTCCTTCTCGGTGGTCGAGTCGACCGATGAGGTTGCCTCGTCGAGAATCAGGATCGGCGGATTGATCAGCAGCGCGCGGGCAATGGAGATGCGTTGCCGCTCGCCGCCCGACAGGGCCTGGCCGCGCTCGCCCACCAGCGAGTCATAGCCGTGCGGCAGGCGCAGGATGAACTCGTGCGCGTGTGCGGCACGGGCAGCAGCGATGATTTCGGCGCGGGTGGCGTCCGGTTTGCCATAGGCGATGTTCTCGGCGATGGTGCCGAAAAACAGGAAGGGCTCCTGCAACACCAGACCGATATTGCGGCGGTAGTCGGAAATCTGCAGCTGGCGGATGTCGGTTCCGTCCAGCTCAATTGCCCCTTCCGACACGTCGTAGAAACGGCAGATCAGGTTGACCAGTGTGCTCTTGCCCGAGCCGCTGTGGCCGACCAGCCCGATCATCTCGCCCGGCTCGATTTGCAGATCCACCCCGCGGATGACCGCGCGGTTGCCGTAGCGGAAGCCGATGTCGCGGATATGGATGCGTCCCTGCACCTTGTCGAGCGTCACCGGATTGGCCGCCTGCGGCACGCTGGAGACATGGTCGAGAATGTCGAAGATGCGCTTGGCGCCGGCGGCGGCCTTCTGCGTGACCGACACGATGCGGCTCATCGCATCCAGACGGGTATAGAAGCGGCCGATATAGGCCAGAAACGCGGTCAGCACACCAACGGTGATCTGGTTGTTGGAGATCTGCCAGATGCCGAAGGCCCAGACCACCAGCAGGCCGACCTCGGTCAGGAAGGTGACGGTCGGGGTGAACAGCGACCAGACCTTGTTGACGCGGTCGTTGACGGCCAGGTTGTGGCGGTTGGCCTCGCGAAAGCGCTCCGCTTCGCGTTTTTCCTGCGCAAAGGCCTTGACCACGCGGATGCCGGGAATGGTGTCGGCCAGCACGTTGGTGACTTCCGACCAGATGCGGTCCACCTTCTCGAAGCCGTGCCGCAGGCGGTCGCGCACCAGATGGATCATCCAGGCGATGAACGGCAGCGGCAGCAGGGTCACCAGTGCGAGCCAGGGGTTGATCGAGAACAGGATCGCCGCCGTCATCAGGATCATCAGCACGTCAGTGGCAAAATCCAGCAGGTGCAGCGACAGGAAGACGCAGATGCGGTCGGTCTCCGAGCCGATGCGCGCCATCAGGTCGCCGGTCCGCTTGCCGCCAAAGTACTGCAGCGACAGCCGCAGCAGGTGTTCGTAGGTGGTGGTGCGCAAATCCGCGCCGATGCGTTCCGACACCAGCGCCAGAATATAGGTCCGCGCCCAGCCCAGCCCCCACGCCACCAGGGACGAGCCGAGCAAGCCGCCCAGATACAGCGCCACCAGACCGAAGTCGATAGGCTGGCCGTTCTGGAACGGAATCAGCACCTTGTCCATCAGTGGCATGGTCAGGTATGGCGGAATGAGAGTGGCGGCGGTCGACAGCAGCGTGAGGATGAAGCCGGCGATCAGCTGTCCCTTGTAGGGCTTGGCAAAGCGCCAGATGCGGAACAGCGTCCAGGTCGACGGCGGTGCCGCGCTGGCATCCTTGGCGCAGACCGGGCACTGGTGCTGTCCGGCCTCCAGTTCGGTCTTGCATTTCGGACAAGTCGCGGCGGCGCCGTGTACATCGAACAAGGCGCCAGCCAGATGGCGTTCGATCTGACCGGAAAACTGCTCGATCAGGCGCAGCGCCACGCCGTTGCGGCCCAGCGTGTAGCGCCAGGCTGCCAGTCGTATCTGACCGTCATGCAATTCCAGCGTGCCGACGCCGGCATGGTCGTAATGCTGCAAGGACAGGCCGGCACGGTAGGACCAATCCCGCCAGCCGTCGTCGTCGGGCGACCTGGCCAGCAGGCGCCGGTCGGTGAGCAATACCAGCCCCGGCTTGAACTGCAAGCGGGGGTCCAGATCGGTTTCGAGCCAGCCGATGACGGTTTCGTCGGCCGCAATCAGGCTGCCGGCCTCTGTCGACCAGGGCGCGGGCAGACCGGACGGCAGGCTACCGGCCGGCAAGGGAATTTGGGTTTTCATCGTCTAAACGTATTCCGGGATAAGGCGGTGTCAAGCCTGGCTTGGCACCCGGAACCACCGACAAAAACCCCGCAGCAGCTCTGGCTGCGACGGGGTTTTACGGCAGCGATTCATTATCGGTCGCTCATGCCGAATGGGCAAAGCCGGACCAACAGGATTTATCTGATTATCACAATGATCAGGTTATATTTTGCAACGCACAATTATTTGATAAAACAGCAGCAATAACATTTGCTCGCTTTACGCAAGCAGCGCCACTCGCATGAATTGTAATTCAATGTAATCATTTGTAACAAAAACGGCCGGTTACCTCGAATTTTTGCCACCGACAGTGCTCAAGCTGAATATTTTGCATACAAAACTGCACGTCCACCGAGTTTAATTGGCCTGGATAGCAGTGTATAGTCCTCTCCATCCGGGCGCGTCAGGTTTTCCTGCTGCCAGCATTGCCCCGACTTACCCGAAATGCAACTCTGGCCTGCCTGTACGGCAGAACTACCAAACGAATAGCCGGGTTGCGATCAGGGTTTTAAAAGATTATCCGTTTTGATGATATTGCCCACGGGTAATTACACCATCAGTATTCAAATGCGGTCCTGTGCCTTTAAATAGGCCTGCATTTGAATGCACATTTTGAATTATCAAAACATGACCAAGAAATACATCGAATTCCTGAAAATCAACTCGCTGCGCGGTCCGAATATGTGGACCTACCGCCCGGTACTCGAAGCCTGGGTTGATATTGGCGACTTAGAAGATTTTCCGTCCAATCTCATCCCCGGCTTTTACGAGCGGCTGTCGAGCTGGCTGCCGACCCTGATCGAACACCGCTGCAGCTACGGCGAACGCGGCGGTTTCCTGCGCCGCGTCGAGGAAGGCACCTGGCCGGCACACATCCTCGAACACGTCACGCTGGAACTGCAGAATCTGGCCGGCCTGCCCGGCGGCTTCGGCAAGGCACGCGAAATGTCCACCCGCGGTCACTACAAGGTGATCGTGCGCGCCTGGCACGAAGACGTGACGCGCACTGCGCTTTACCACGCCCGCGATCTGGTCATGGCCGCCATCGAGGACCGGACTTTCGATGTGGACGCCGCCGTGACCGAGCTGCGCGACATGACCGACTCGCTCTGCCTCGGCCCCAGCACCGCCTGCATCGTCGATGCCGCCGATGACCGCGACATTCCCTACATCCGCCTGACCGAAGGCAATCTGGTCCAGTTCGGCTACGGCGCCGGCCTGCGTCGCATCTGGACCGCCGAAACCGACCGCACCAGCGCCATCGCCGAAGGCATTTCGCGCGACAAGGACCTGACCAAGACCTTGCTGGCGTCCTGCGGCGTCCCGGTGCCGGAGGGCCGTCTGGTCGACAACGTCGACGACGCGTGGGACGCCGCCGAAGACATCGGCCTGCCGGTGGTGGTCAAGCCCTATGACGGCAACCACGGCCGGGGCGTGTTCACCAACCTGAATTCCCGCGAAGAGATCGAGGCCGCCTACGCCGTCGCCGTCGAAGAGGGCAGCGGCGTGATCGTCGAGCGCTTCATCCTCGGCAACGAACATCGCCTGCTGGTGGTCGGCGGCAAGCTGGCCGCCGCCGCCCGCGGCGAAGCCGCGCTGGTGACCGGCGACGGCAAGTCCACCATTTACGAGCTGATCACCAGCCAGCTCAACAGCGACCCGCGCCGTGGCCGCACCGAAGACCACCCGCTCAACCCGGTGCGCATCGACTCCGCCGCCCGGCTGGAACTCAAGCGCCAAGGCTATGCCGACGGTGATGCAGTACCGGCCGACGGCGTGCGCGTGATGATCCAGCGCAATGGCAACGTCGCGTTCGACTGCACCGATCTGGTCCACCCCAGCGTGGCCGAAGCCGCCGCGCTGGCCGCCCGCGTGGTCGGGCTGGACATCGCCGGCATCGACCTGGTGGCCGAAGACATCTCCCGACCGCTGGAAGAACAGCGTGGCGCCATCGTCGAAGTGAATGCCGGCCCCGGCCTGCTGATGCACCTGAAGCCGGCCGCCGGCACCCCGCGCCCGGTGGGTCGCGCCATCGTCGAGCACC
>JASLDQ010000312.1 GCA_030151505.1 Chromobacteriaceae bacterium | reverse complement strand
GGGCCGATCAGCTCCTCGCCGAAGCTGTCCTCATAGCAGACGTTGAAGGCGATCCGCTGACCGGCCAGCGCCAGCGGCGCCTGCTCGGCCCCGCCGCGCGAGAAGCCCGCCAGCGGCATGTTCATGAATCGGTACAGCCAGCCGGTCAGCCATGGCAGCGGTACGAATTCGCCGAATGGCACCAGGTGGTCCTTGCTGTAGGACTGCGGGGCGCCAGTCACGTTGACCACGCTGTTCAGGTAGCCGCCATCGGCCGTGCGCGTCGGCACCCCGGTGACCAGTTCGGCGCCGTTCTGGCGGGCCAGATCCCGCATCAGCGTCAGGTACTGGGCCGGCATCTCGTCGTACATCAGCGGGAAGGCCGTTTCCGGCAGGACGATCAGCCGGGCGCGGCTGGCGGCGACCTGCTGCGCGTAGACGGTCAGCGCCAGCTCGACGCCGGCCGGGTCCCACTTCATCGTCTGCGGAATATTGCCCTGCGCCAGCGCCACGCTGACCGGCTCGCCGCTGGGCCGGGTCCACTCGACCGATTTGAGCGCGGCGCCGCCGGCCCAGATTGCCCAGACCGCGGCCAGCACCAGCGCCATGCCGGCCCGGCGCGTGTGCCCGGCCGTGGCACCGGGACGGGCCGCTCCCGCCAGCCATGCCAGTGCGCCACCGCTGGCCGCCACCAGCCACGACACGCCGAACACGCCCGTGACGGCCGCGTAGCCCGCCAGCGGCGACTCCGGCATCTGGCTGTAGCCCAGCGTACCCCACGGAAATCCGGTCAGCAGCCAGCTTCGCACCCACTCGGCCAGCACCCACGCCGCCGGGAACAGCCCGATCCAGCGCCAGCCGGCGCGGCTGTCTCGCTGCGCGCCGATTTTCAGGCTAAGCCACACTGCCAGCGCCGGGAACAAGGCCAGCCACGCCGGGAACAGCAGGGTCAGCGGCAAGGCGAACACCGCCGGCAAGCCGGCGACGTCGTGCAGGCTGAGGTAGATCCAGTAGAAATTGGCGGTGAAGCTGGCCAGCCCCCACAGCCAGCCCAGCCACAGGCCGCACCGGGGAGACTCGTGGCGGACGCACAGAATCAGTCCGGCCAGAATCGGCGGCATCAGCCACCAGCAGCGATAGGGCGCAAAGGCCAGCGGCGAGATCGCGCCAAGCACGAGCACGGCCAGTGCCAACAGAAGAGTTTTGGATTTCATCGGATGCTTAGCGCGCCGGAACCGGCGCGGAATCGGGTTGGTGACGCCCCGGCAACCCTACCGGCGGCCGGGGCGTCATCGGAATTGCGTGCCGGCCCTGCCGGCCGGCAGGGTCCGGTCGGCCGGGCCGTCCTCGACACGGGGACCGCCACAAACGGCTCCGCTTCCAGTGGTATGACTGCGGGTGCTTATTCGGTCGCCGGCTCGGACTCCTCGGCCAGTTTTTCCACCATCAGGGTATGGATGCGGCGGCTGTCGGCACGCAATACCTGAAAGCGGAAACGGCCGATCCGTGCCTGCTCTCCACGCTTGGGCAAATGGCCGAACTGCGCCACCACCAGTCCGCCGACCGTATCGACGTCCTCGTCGGAGAAATCGCAGCCGAAAGCTTCGTTGAAATCGGCGATCTCGGTGAGTGCCTTGACCCGGAAGCGACCGAAGCGGTCGGGCACGATATTGCCTTCGGTTTCGTCGAAGTCGTACTCGTCCTCGATGTCGCCGACGATCTGCTCGATCACGTCCTCGATGGTCAGCAAGCCGGCCACACCGCCGTACTCGTCCACCACGATGGCCATGTGGTTACGCGTCTCGCGGAAGTCGCGCAGCAGCACGTTGAGGCGCTTGGACTCGGGGATGAACACCGCTGGGCGCAAGCTGTCGCGCAGGTCGAACTCGGCCGGACTGGCGAAATAGCGCAACAAATCCTTGGCCAGCAGGATGCCGATCACCTCGTCCTTGCTGTCGCCGATGACCGGAAAGCGCGAGTGGGCGGTGTCGACCACGAAGGGCAGAAAGCTCTCGACCGGCTCGTCGATGCTAATCACGTCCATCTGGCTGCGCGGGATCATCACGTCGCGCACGGCGAGCTCCGACACCTGCAACACGCCCTCGATCATCGACAGCGCATCGGCGTCGAGCAGATTGCGGTCGAAGGCCGAATGCAGCAGGTCGATCAGTTCCTCGCGGTCTTCCGGTTCACGCAATAACAACGCCGACAGGCGCTCCAGCCAGGACGGTTTATGACTAGGGTCATCCATAACGGGTCAGGCTTTCTCCGAAGCATAGGGATCCGCATATCCTAACCGGGCCAGGATCGAGGCTTCAAGCCGTTCCATTTCCTCGGCTTCGGCGTCGTCCTCGTGCTCGAAACCGCGCAGGTGCAACACCGAATGGACGGTCAGATGCGCGTAGTGGGCGGTGATGTCCTTGTCCTGCTCTTCGGCCTCGCGGGCGACCACCGGGGCGCACAGCACAATGTCGCCGAACAGCGGCAGGCCGGCGATCATTTCTTCGCCTTCGTTCAGCGCAAAAGTCAGCACATTGGTGGCGTAGTCCTTGCCGCGGTAGTCGCGGTTGAGCGCCTGCCCTTCGTCGGCATCAACCACCCGCAGGCCGAGCTGGGCCATGCGGACGCTGCCGAGCGCAGCCGACACCCAGCGGGCGAAATCGGCCGGCGACGGGGTGCCGAGCGGACGGACGGCGAAATGGATATCGAGATCGAGCTGGCGCGGGGCCGGGCGGAAGCGGGTCTTGGCAAGTTTCATTCGGGCTTGTCTTGGTCGGAAAGAAGGGCCGGCCGCTCGGACTTGAGCTGCCAGCGGTCGTAGGCGTCGACGATTTTCTGCACCAGCGGGTGGCGCACCACGTCGTCGCTCATGAAATGGTGGAAATGGATGCCGCGCACGTCCTTGAGGATGCGCTCGACTTCGACCAGCCCGCTTTTCTGGTTGCGGGCGAGGTCGATCTGGGTCACGTCGCCGGTGATGACCGCGCGCGAGCCGAAACCGATGCGGGTCAGGAACATCTTCATCTGTTCGGGCGTGGTGTTCTGCGCCTCGTCCAGAATGATGAAAGCATGGTTGAGCGTGCGGCCGCGCATATAGGCCAGCGGTGCGATTTCGATCAGGTTCTTCTCGAACAGCTTGCTCACCTTGTCGAAGCCCATCAAGTCATACAGCGCGTCGTACAGCGGACGGAGATAGGGGTCGACCTTCTGCGCCAGATCGCCGGGCAAGAAGCCGAGCTTTTCGCCGGCCTCCACCGCCGGACGCACCAGCACGATGCGCTTGACCGCGTCGCGCTCCATCGCGTCGACCGCGCAGGCGACCGCCAGATAAGTCTTGCCGGTACCGGCCGGACCGATGCCGAAGGTGATGTCGTGGTCGAAGATGGCCTTCAGGTAGGCCGACTGGCGCGGCGTGCGACCGCGCAGTTCGCCCCGGCGCATCTGCAGCACCGGCGAGCCGGCATCGACGGCGGGCAGGCCGTCCAGACGCTTGACCTCGATCAGGCCGAGCTGGATGTCCTCGACCTCGAGCGGGCGCTGGGCCTGCTGATAAAACGATTCCAGCATCTGCGCGGCTTCGCGTGCGCGCGCGCCGGCGATCTTGAAACGCTCGCCCCGACGCGAAATGGCGACGTCGAGCGCGGTTTCGATCTGCTTGAGATTGTCGTCGAGCGCGCCGCACAGGTTCTGCAGGCGCTCGTTGTCGATCGGAGTAAAGGCGAGATGTTCGATATGGGCCATGGCACGGTTCATGCGGAAGGATGGCGTGAGCTTACTCCATCCCTTGTTGCAGGACATCGACGGGATGGCTGATCGGCACGGGAAAGCGGCGAGGCCGCCCGCCGCGCCGGTCAGGCCTCCCGCGTGACGATCTCCCCGCGCAGCGAGTGGTTGAGCGCCTCGGTGATGCGCAGTTCGATCATCTGGTTGAGCAGCCGCGGCTGGCCGACGAAGTTGACCACGCGGTTGTTGTCGGTGCGCGCCACCATCTCGTTCGGGTCGCGTCTGGACACCCCCTCGACGATCGCCCGCTGCACGGTGCCGACCATGCTCTGGTTGATGCGACCAGCCTCGGCGTCGATCAGCGCATTGAGCTGCTGCAGGCGTTTGACCTTGACCTCGGCCGGGGTATCGTCCGGCAAATCGGCCGCCGGCGTGCCGGGGCGCGGCGAGTAGATGAACACGAAGCTGGCGTCGAACTTGAGGTCCTCCACCAGTTTGAGCGTTCTGGCGAACTCCTCGTCGGTCTCGCCGGGAAAGCCGACGATGAAGTCGGACGACAGGCAGACATCCGGCCGCGCCGCGCGCAGCTTGCGGATGATCGACTTGTACTCCAGCCCGGTGTAGCCGCGCTTCATCGCCGCCAGGATGCGGTCGGAACCGGCCTGCACCGGCAGATGTACATGGCTGACCAGCTTGGGCAGCCGGGCGAAGCAGTCGATGATGCGGTCGGAGAATTCGCGCGGGTGGCTGGTGGTGAAACGGATGCGCTCGACGCCGGGGATTTCGTGCACATAGTCGAGCAGCAGCGCGAAGTCGGCGATCTCGCCGTCTGCCATCGCGCCGCGATAGGCGTTGACGTTCTGCCCCAGCAGGGTGATTTCCTTCACCCCCTGCTGCGCCAGGCCGGCGATCTCCACCAGCACGTCGTCGAGCGGACGCGAGACTTCCTCGCCACGGGTATACGGCACCACGCAGAAGGTGCAGTACTTGGAGCAGCCCTCCATGATCGACACGAAGGCCGCCCCCCCCTCGACCCGAGCCGGCGGCAGGTGATCGAACTTTTCGATTTCGGGGAAGGAAATGTCCACCTGCGACTTGCCGGTCTCACGGCGCGAGGCGATCAGCTCGGGCAGGCGGTGCAGGGTCTGCGGCCCGAACACCACGTCCACGTAGGGCGCGCGCTTGACGATGGCCTCGCCCTCCTGCGACGCGACACAGCCGCCGACACCGATCACCAGATCGGGATTCTGCTGTTTGAGGTGACGGATGCGGCCGAGGTCGGAAAACACTTTTTCCTGCGCCTTTTCGCGCACCGAACAGGTGTTGAACAGGATCACGTCGGCATCTTCCGGATTGTCCGTCTTGATCATGCCCTCGGCATCGCCGAGCACATCCACCATCTTGTCCGAGTCGTACTCGTTCATCTGGCAGCCGAAAGTCTTAATGTAGATTTTTTTCATGGGACAAAAGCCAAAACCGGCGCACTTGGCACCGGTTTTTGTGTGGAATTAAATGCTTGGAGCGAATTGTAGCATCGCCGGGAGGCGCGGGGGATGTCGCTCGTGTCCGGACAATCGGGGCGACCAACGGTGCGATGGGATGCGTGCGGTACGCACAGAAAAATTCCGCCACGTGAAAAGCTCGCGGCGACAGCACGGATGACAAGTCGTTTGTTCAGGCAGAAGCCCGTGGCCAATGCAACCTGAAAGAGCATGGCATCTTTTTTACTTGGCCAGCCACTTCATGACGAATGATGGAAATATCCCGGATCTGCAAAAACTCTCGACCACGCGCCTTCAGCGCTGCCGTTGAACCCTGCCCACTCCACCTCGCACTAGCTACGCTTGAAAGGAACTCGCGCATTGGCTCACCGAAGGGGGTGCCGATTCGTTGACAGCCGGGCGAAAGTACAATGCGAAAAGGGTTACGTTTGCACGTAACCCTTTGGGAATACTGGTGGCGAATCAGGGACTCGAACCCCGGACCTGCGGATTATGATTCCGTCGCTCTAACCGACTGAGCTAATTCGCCGTTCTCTCTCGAGAGGTCCGAACTATAAATATCCGTCCGCGAGCTGTCAACACTCTCCAACGAAATTTTTTAATGCCGCCAGGATTACAGGGCGTGGCAGCGGTCACCGTGGACGAAACCGCGCCAGTCGACACCGATTCCTTTACCGAAAGCGATGACCTTGAACAGCTCCCCCATTTCAGCTGGCGACAGCAGCTTCTGGACAGCCGCCGACTGCGGCAGGTACGCAGCCAAATCGTCCGGGTTGATTTTGCCCAGTTCATCGGCAATCCCGCAGTTGAGCAAGAAGCTGGCTTGCGAGGCGTAGCCGATCAGGTCCAGCCCGGCCTCGATGCCGGCCACCGCCACGGAACTGAAATCGACATGACAGGTGATGTCGGTCAGGCCCGGATAGCTGAATGGTTCCGCATGGGCATGGTGACGATAGTGACACATCAATGTCCCCTGCCGACGCTGGGGATGGTAGTACTCCCGCCGCGGGAAACCGTAATCAAGCAACAGCAAGGCTCCCCGCGCCAGTCGCCCCGCCAGCGAAGCCACGAAGGCGGCGGCGGCCTGCGGAATCTCGCTCAGGTAGTCTGCGCCCGGCGCGAGGTCAGCCGCAGCACGGGCCAGGCGACTGGCCGGCGCCATGTCGCGGTCCTGCCAGATAAAGCCATCGCGCCAAGCCACGCCGCGCTGGCGGGCAATGCCGGCCTCATCCCAGCGCACCAGTTCGCACGGCATGGCGTCCAGCACTTCATTGCCGATCAACACCCCGTCCAACCGGGCCGGTAGTTCCTGCAGCCATTCGACTCGTTCCAGTAGCCTTGGCACCTTCTCCGCAATGACATCGCGCTGGCGTTGCGCCAGTGCAGCCGACACCTCGACGATGCGGTAGCGGACGGGCAGGGCTCCGAGCCGCTCCAGCGCGAGCAGCAAGTCGACCGCCAACCGCCCTGTGCCGGCCCCGAACTCGACCAAGTCGCCGCCGGTCTGCGGCAGCAGCTCCGCAATCTGATTGGCCAGCGCATCGGCGAACAAGGACGTGAGCTCAGGCGCGGTGACAAAGTCGCCCTCTGCGCCGAACTTCCGGCTCCCCCCCGCGTAATAGCCCAGCCCTGGGGCATACAGGGCCAGCTCCATATAACGCGAAAACGAAATCCAGCCACTCTGGGCATCGATCTCGGAACGAATGAGCTCGGTGAGTTCGAGCGAGCTCGCAAGTGCGTCCACACTGGGTTCGGGCAGCTTGTGCATGTTGAAACCGGCTATGACAGAATGGCGCGCATTCTGCGACAAATCACGATCGCCGACCAGCAAGAGGAGACGAAATCAGCATGCACGGGAAAACCGTCCTGATCACCGGTGCCGCCCGCCGGGTGGGCGCGGGTATCGCCCGCCATCTGCACGCGCGCGGCGCCAATGTGATGATCCACTACCGGGGCTCGCAGGCGGAAGCGCTGGCACTCGCCGCCGAGCTGGAGGCACTCCGCCCCGGATCCGCTGCGGCGGTTCAGGCCGACCTGCTCGACGCGCGGCAGTTGACCGGCCTGGTTGACTCGACACTGGAGCGCTTTGGGCGGCTCGACGGGCTGGTCAACAATGCCTCCAGCTTTTTCCCGACCCCGCTGGGCAGTATTAGCGAGGCCGCCTGGCTCGACCTGATGGGCAGCAATCTCAAGGCGCCCATGCTGCTGTCACAGGCGGCGGCCCCCCATTTGCGCAAGAGCGGCGGTGCGATTGTGGGAATTGTCGACATCCATGTCGAACGCCCGCT
>JASLDQ010000289.1 GCA_030151505.1 Chromobacteriaceae bacterium | reverse complement strand
CGGCATTGTCGGCCACCAGCACCTTGGCGACACCAGCGACGGTCTTGGCGGCATCGGCGGCGGCGGCGCAGGCGCTGCCGGCGACCAGCACGTGGATGTCCCCACCGATCTTGGCGGCGGCGGAGACGGCGTTCAGGGTACCTGCCTTGAGCGAGGCGTTGTCGTGTTCAGCAATAACGAGGATGGCCATGTCTTACAGCACCTTTGCTTCGTTCTTCAGTTTGGCGACCAGTTCGGCGACCGAACCCACTTTGACACCGGCGGAACGCTTGGCCGGCTCGGCCACTTTCAGCGTCTTCAGGCGCGGCGCGATATCGACGCCCAGATCGGCCGGAGACACCTTTTCCAGCGGCTTCTTCTTGGCGGCCATGATGTTGGGCAGCTTGACGTAGCGCGGCTCGTTCAGGCGCAGGTCGGTGGTCACGACTGCCGGGAGCGTCAACTTGACGGTTTCGAGGCCGCCGTCGATTTCACGGGTGACGTTTACGGTAGCGGCATCCAGATCCACCTTGGAAGCGAAGGTTCCCTGGCCGACATTCATCAGCGCAGCCAGCATCTGGCCGGTCTGGTTGGCATCGTCGTCGATGGCCTGCTTGCCGAGGATCACCAGTTGCGGCGCTTCCTTCTCGACCAGCTTGTTGAGCAGCTTGGCCACGGCCAGCGGCTGGAGCTCGGCGTCGGTTTCGACGTGGATGGCGCGGTCGGCCCCCATCGCCAGCGCGGTGCGCAGGGTTTCCTCGCACTGCTTCACGCCCAGGCTCACCACCACCACTTCGGTCGCCTTGCCGGCTTCCTTCAGGCGCACGGCCTCTTCCACGGCGATTTCATCGAACGGGTTCATCGACATCTTCACGTTGGCGATGTCGACATCGGTGCCGTCCGCCTTGACGCGGACTTTCACGTTGTAATCAACAACGCGCTTCACGGCGACTAGAACTTTCATATTCCTCCAGCAGATTCGAGTGGGTGGCACGTCTTGTTTGGACGGCGTGGCGCCGCGCCCTGGCAAAAATCAAACGATCGTTTGACTTATACCTCAAGTCGGCGCAGCGGGCAAATTGCATTTTCTCCAGCTCGCCATGAGAATGGCAAGAGCCCGACACGATACGATTTTGTTGCACCGCACACAACGGATTTAGTCTAACAATCCAACGACCCGGAGAAACCAGCATGACCGTCTACTTTGAAGACATCGAAATCGGCCAGTTCGCCGAATATGCCAAAACCGTGACCGAGGCCGACATTCTGCTGTTTGCCGCCGTTTCCGGCGACAACAATTCGATGCACATCAATCAGGAATACGCCGAACAGACCATGTTCAAGGGCCGCATCGCCCACGGCATGCTGACCGCCAGCTTCGTCTCCACCATTCTGGGCACCCGTTTACCGGGAGAAGGCACCATTTTCCTGGCCAATAGCTGCAAATTCAAGGCACCGGTCCGCATCGGCGACACCGTCACCACCCGTTGCACCGTGACCGCGCTGGACCCGGCCAAAAAGCGCGTGACCCTCGCCAGCCAGTGCACGGTCAAGGGCAATGTCGTGCTGGAAGGCGAATCCACCGTCATCGCGCCGAGCCGCGCCTGACGATAAACCACCGCCGACAGACACGACAGCCATGAGCTTCGAAATCATCGACCTGACCGATGCCGCCGGCCGGCTGCTCCAGCCGGACCTGCTGGCCGCCAGCGAATCCGTCCACCGCGAACTGCGACCGCATCTGCCGGCCGACTATCCGGCCCGGATGCAGCAGATTTTCGCCGGCGGCGGCCGCATGGTGGTGGCGCGCGACCGGGATGGCCGGGTCGCCGGGCTGGCGGTATGGCGCTTCATCGACAATACCTTCGAAGGACGCACCCTCTACGTCGACGACCTAGTCGTCAGCGCCAAGGTGCGTTCCGGCGGTGTCGGCCACGCCCTGCTCTCCCGTTGCGAAGCGCTGGCCCGTCAGGGCGGCGCCACCGCCCTCGATCTGGACTCTGGCACCCAGCGCCACGATGCCCACCGTTTCTATTTCCGCGAACGGATGAGCATCGTCAGCTTCCATTTCCGCAAGGCACTGGACTGACAAGCGGCGGCACGCAACACAACGCCCGCGAGCACCAGCCCGCGGGCGTTTTTGTTTGGCCTCCGCCGCCAGCCGCTCCGGCAAGCTGGCCTATTGAACCTGCAGCGCCCGAATCGCCAGATCCGCCGCGCCGCTGCCGGCCTTGGGATAACCGGCGCCGTCCAGCGCCGCGCCCCAACCGCGCTCGTCGAAACCGGACACGATCTGGCTCCCCACCGTCAGCACCGGCACCGCCGATCCGGTGCCGAGCTTGATCAGGGCGTCGTAATTGCTCTTGCTGCCGGTCGGATCAACCACGGTGAACGGCACGCCGCGCGCCGTCAACAGCGCGCGCGCCTTGCTGCACAGCTCGCCGCAATTGCTGGAGTACAGCGTGACCGGCGATTTCTTCGCCGCCTGTTCGGTGGCGAACGGCAGGTTGCGCTGCTCGCCGCTGGCGCCGACGCGCTTCTGCTCCGCCTGACTGCCCGGCGGCGGCACGTCGGAATAGACGGTCCGCCCCTGGGCATCCTTGTATTGGTAGACCTGCGCCTCAGCGGCAGGCATGGCCATCAGGCCGACAGACAGCAGCGCGACGACGGGTTTCATCGTTTCAGACCTCGACCATGCCGGAATGGCGCAGCAGCGCGTCGATGGTGGGCGCGCGGCCGCGGAATGCGATAAACGACTCCAGCGCCGGACGCGAACCGCCCACCGCCAGAATCTCGCGCCAGAACTTCTCGCCCACCACCGGATTGGCACCGCCAGCCTCCTCGAATGCCGCGTAGGCATCGGCCGACAGCACTTCCGCCCACTTGTAGCTGTAATAGCCGGCCGCGTAACCGCCGGCGAAGATGTGCGAGAAGCTGTTGACGAAACGGTTATAGGACGGAGGGATGTTGACCGCCACCTCGGCGCGCACCGAATCGAGCAATTGCTGCCAGTCGTCGCGGGCCGGGTCGAAGTCCGAGTGCAGCAGCATGTCGAACAACGCGAACTCGATCTGACGCACGGTGATCATCCCGCTCTGGAAGTTCTTGGCCGCCGTCATCTTGTCGAACAGCGCGCGCGGCAGCGGCTCGCCGCTGTCGACATGCGCGCTCATCCCCTGCACCACGTCCCATTCCCAGCAGAAGTTCTCCATAAACTGGCTGGGCAACTCGACCGCATCCCACTCCACGCCATTGATGCCCGAGACATCGCGCTCATCCACTTCGGTCAGCAAATGATGCAGCGCGTGGCCGGTTTCGTGGAACAGCGTGATCACGTCATCGTGC
>JASLDQ010000283.1 GCA_030151505.1 Chromobacteriaceae bacterium | reverse complement strand
GCACGATGCCGGCCAGCATGCCGAACATGATCTGCAGCACGATGCTGCCGTTCAGGATCCGGGAAACAAGGGAAGAGGGGTGCTGCATGACATTCCTAAGGCAAATCGGGGGGAAGCAGGGTTGGTACGGACAGGCCGCGGGCGGGCCGCGTCACGCGCGCCAGTGTTTACGCCATGGCGGCCGTATATTTTTCAAAATATGCTTTTATCGTTATTTATGACTTTATTTATCGAATAAATAAGCATATTCGAACAAAAGTATATCAAAACACAGATCCCCACCCCACTGCGAGGCTACCGGCGGCGGGCCGTGGAGCGTCACCGGCTCCCTCGGCCAGCCCGCGGCACCCTTCCCTTCTTTCGGCAGACGCAAAAAAAGCGGGTCTCCCATGGAGACCCGCTCTGCTCCTGCGGCACGGCCGGCGTCGGCTCAGCCGATGTAGTCCGGCTGGTTTTGCGGCGCGGCCGACACGAAGGCCGGCAACCCGCTGCAGTGCTCGTACACCGAGCGCACCAGCGGAAAACCCGACAGGTCGCACTTCATCCGCAACGCATTGGCCACCTGCGGCACCAGGCAGCAGTCGGCCAGCGTCGGCGCGTCGCCGACACAGAAGCGGCCGTTGCTGCCGGACGCCGCCAGCAGCTGTTCGACCGCACCCAGCCCCTCGGCCACCCAGTGCTCGTACCACGCCTGCTTCTGCTCGTCGCTGGCGCCCAGCTTCTGCACCAGATAGGCCAGCACCCGCATATTGTTGACCGGGTGGATTTCGCAGGCGATGGTCAGCGCGATTTCCAGCACCCGCGCCCGCGCGGCCGCGTCCTGCGGAATCAGGCGCGGTTCGGGCTGGCGCTGGTCGAGGTAGTCGATGATGGCCAGCGACTGGGTCAGGCTGAAGCCGTCGCGGTCGACCAGGGTCGGCACGATGCCGGCCGGGCTGCGCTCGCGGTAGGCGCTGTCGCGCTGCTCGCCGCGCCGCAGGTTGACCGGAATCACGTCGAAATCCAGCCCCTTGAGCGCCAGCGCGATCCGGGCCCGGTACGAGGTGGAACTGTTGAAGAAGCTGTAAAGCTGCATGGTTTGCTCTTGCACGATATGTCCTTCCTGCTGCACCGGCGCTTACACCACCTTGACGCGCAGCTCGCCCAGACCGTCGACGCCGCCGACCATCAGGTCGCCCTTCACCACCGGGCCCACCCCTTCCGGGGTGCCGGTGAAGATCAGGTCGCCCGGCTGCAGCTCGAACAAGCCTGACAGGTAGGCGATGGTTTCCGGCACCGACCAGATCAGCTTCTGGATGTCGCTGCGCTGGCGGTCTGCGCCGTTGACCTGCAGCCACAGCGCGGCCTGGGTCGGGTGGCCGACGGCGGCCGCCGGGTGCAGCGGCGCCATCGGGGCCGAGCGGTCGAAGGCCTTGCCGATTTCCCAGGGGCGGCCCATCTTGCGCATTTCCAGCTGGCGGTCGCGGCGGGTCATGTCCAGGCCGACGGCGTAGCCGTAGACGTGCTCGTTGGCCTGCTCGACCGGAATGTCGCGGCCGCCCTTGCCGATGGCGACCACCAGCTCGATTTCGTAGTGGTAGTTCTCGGTCTGGGACGGGTAGTCCAGCGCCAGCGTCTGGCCGTCGGCCACCGGCACCACGGCGTCGGCCGGCTTGCAGAAGAAGAACGGCGGTTCGCGGTCCGGGTCGAAGCCCATTTCGCGGGCGTGCTCGGCGTAGTTGCGACCGACGCAGTAGACGCGGCGCACCGGGAATTGCTTGTCGCTGCCGTGGACGGGAACCGAAGTCACCGGGGCGGGTGGAAAAAGGTAGTCGCTCATGATCGAGTCCTTTTGAAAATTCAGGGAAATTAAGCCCGGGGCGCCGGACAAGCGGCGGCCCCGGCATGCAATCGTCACACCCGCGCTTCGCGCAGGAGGTTGAACGCTTCCAGCACCGGGCGGTTGGAGAAGCTGAACAATACCGCGTCCGCCTCGGCCCGGAGGCTGTATTCATTCCAGGACGGCACGACGAAGTGGTCGCGCGGCCCGAACGCGAAAGTCTGCTCGCCGACGGTCACGCTGCCGCGACCTTCCACCACCGAGAAGATCGTGCCTTCGGTGGTGCGCTGGCGGCGGCCGGCGAAGCCCTGCGGCAGGAACTGCATGAAGGCGCCGATCGTCGCCATCGGCGCGCCGCCGGTGTTCGGGTTGATGTAGCGCACCTTGATGCCGTCCCAGGCGTCGGGCTCGCCGTGGCGGTACAGGCCGTCCAGCGCCTCGCGGGTGCGGGCGTAGGGATAGTTGAAGATCGGCGAGGACGGGCTGGCCGGAGTGTAGTTCACCGGCAGCACGTTCATCGCGTAGCGCGACAGGTAGTCGCCTTCCGGGCGCGACACCGGCTGCTGCTCTTCCGGATAGCTCTCGGCAAAGCCGGCGTCGAGGAAGTTGATCAGAGGCAGGTCGAGGCCGTCCAGCCACACCACCGGCATGCCGCCGTCGGCCTCGGTCCGGTTGCCGTGGTCGTGCCAGGTCCACGGCGGGGTGAGGATGTAGTCGCCCGGGTGCATGGTGGTGCGCTCGCCGTCCACCGCGGTGAAAGCGCCGGTCCCTTCCAGCACGAAGCGCAGCGCAGCCTGGGTATGGCGGTGGCTCGGCGCCACTTCGCCTGGCAGGATCAGCTGCAGGCCGGCGTACAGGGCCTGGGTGATCGACGACTTGCCGCGCAGGCCGGGGTTCTCCAGCACCAGCACGCGGCGGATCGCCTCGCGCGCGCCGATCAGCTCGCCGGCGCGCATCAGCTGCGGGCGCAACTCCTCGTAGCGCCAGAGGGCCGGCAGGCAGGGCGACTTGGGCTGCGGCGGCACGAGGCTGTGCAGCGACTCCCACAGCGGCGTCAGGTTGAGCGCGTCGATGTCGCGGTAATAGGCGTCGCGCTGCGACTGCACGGTGTTCGACTGGGTCATGGCATATCTCCCGTTGATTGACTGATTCCGGCGCCAGCTCAGGCCAGCTCGGCCACCAGGCCGGCCGCCACCTGGCGATTGTGTTGATGGTGCAAAACGATCAGGGCGGCGGCGCTGACCAGCGACGGCAGGGCCACCAGCGCGAACATCAGCGGAAAGCCCAGCCCCCACGACAGCATCAGGCCGCCCGACATCGAGCCGACGATGGAACCGCAGCGGCCGACGGCGCTGGCCCAGCTCACGCCGGTGGCGCGGCAGTTGGTCGGATAGACCGACGCCGCCAGCGCGTTCATGCCCACCTGCGAGCCGCTGACGCAGACGCCGGCGCCGAACACCGCGATCGACAGCAGCACCAGATTACCGTCGGCCTGCCCGATCAGGGCGACGAAGCCGGCCGCCAGCCCATAGGCCACCGCCAGCACCTTGCGCGGGTTGTAGCGGTCCATCAGCTGGCCCAGCCCGATGGCGCCGAGGGTGCCGCCGATCTGGAACATGGCGGTGACCAGCGACGCGTGCTCCAGATCGATGCCGGTGCCGTTGAGCAGCGTCGGCAGCCAGCTCGACAGCAGGTAGATGATCAACAGGCTCATGGCGAAGCCGATCCACAGCAGGATGGTCTTGGCGCGCAGTTCGGCGCGGAACAGGTCGCCGACCGCCGACTTCGACTTCTCCTCGTTGCCGACCACAAAACGGCCGACCTCGTCGCCCACCTCGGCGATGCGGCGCAGGATGGCGCGGGTCTGCCCGGCCGGCTTGCCGTTGAGCACCAGATAGCGCACCGACTCCGGCAGATAGAGCAGCAGCACCGGCACCATCAGGAGCGGCAGCACGCCGCCGACGGCCAGCACGCCGTGCCAGCCGACCAGCGGCAGGATCTTGGCGGTGACCAGCCCGCCCAACGCCGACCCGATGGTGAAGCCGCAGAACATCAGCGTGACCAGCCCCGAGCGGCGGCGCGCCGGGCAGTATTCGGAGGTCAGCGTGATCGCGCTGGGCATGGCGCCGCCCAGGCCGAGACCGGTCAGGAAGCGCAGCACCAGGAGCGTGACCATGTCGGGCGAAAAGGCCGAGGCCAGGCTGGCCAGCCCGAAGAACAGCACCGAGAACACCAGAATCGCCTTGCGACCGAAGCGGTCGGCCAGCGGCCCGAAGATCAGCGCGCCGCAGGTCAGGCCGAACAGGCCGGCGCCGAACAGCGGCGCGAGGTGGGCCGGGTCGAGCTGCCATTGCGCGCGGATGGCCGGGGCGATGAAGCCGATGGCGGCGGTGTCGAAGCCGTCGATGGCGACGATGAGAAAGCACAGGATCAGCACGAGGCGCTGGAAGGACGAGAAGCGCTGCTCGTTGATGAAGCGCTGCACGTCGAGAACGTGGGGCTGAACGTTCGTCATGATTGCGGAATTCCTTTGTAGAAGGTCGGGCCGTCACCCGCCCGCGCCGGCCGCCGCCGTCCGTGCAGGGACGGAACGGTGAGCGGCGGCGGGCCGGTGACGCCGGCGCGGCGGTTTCTCTGCGGAAACGCGGCCGCGGATGAGCCTTGCCGGGCGGCTCAGTCTTTCGCCAGGCAGTTGCCGACGTTCCAGCCGTACAGCCATTCCATCGCGTCGTAGAAACGCTCGGGCGTGCGGCCTTTCCACAGGTCGTTGCGCACCAGGCGCTCGACTCCCTTGGCGTGGTAGATCCGTCCCATCTCGCGCGAACTGAGCACGATGCGGGCGGTGCGGGCGACGCGCGAGCGCTGGTAGAGCGCGAAGGCCTTGGGGAAATCGTTGCCGTGCACGCGCAGCGCCTCGCCCAGCGTCACCGCGTCTTCCAGCGCCATGCAGGCGCCCTGCGCCATGTACTGGGTGGTCGGGTGGGCGGCGTCGCCCAGGAGGGTGGCGCGGCCGAAGGTCCAGGTGTCGATCGGCTCGCGGTCGGCGGTGGCCCAGCGCTTCCAGCTCTTCGGCAGCTCGATCAGTTGGCGGGCCTTGGGACAGATGCCCTGGAAGTAGCTCAGCACTTCCTCGCGGCTGCCTTCCTTCACCCCCCATTCTTCCTGCTCGCGGCTGTGGAAGGTCACCACCACGTTGTACTGCTCGCCGCCGCGCAGCGGGTAGTGGACCAGGTGGCAGTTGGGGCCGACCCAGATGCTGGCGGCGTTCCAGCGCAGGTCTTCCGGGAAGTCCTTCTTGTCGACCACCGCGCGGTAGACCACGTGGCCGGTGACGCGGGCCGGGTCGCCGACGTACTGGGCGCGCACCACCGATTTCACCCCGTCGGCGCCGATCAGCGCGAGGCCCCGGTGGGCCTGGCCGTGCTGGTCGTAGACGGTGACGCTGTCCGCGTCCTGCTCGATGCGCTCGACATGGGTCGAGGTGAGGAATTCGACCTTGCCGGTTTCCTGCGCGCCCTCCAGCAGGGACAGGTGGACGTCGACCCGGTGGATCACCGCGTAGGGGTTGCCGAAGCGCTTGATGAAGGCCTCGCCGGTCGGGATGCGGCCGACTTCGTACTCGTCGATGGCGTCGTGCATCACCATGTAGTCGGTGTAGACCGCGCGGCTGCGCGCCTTGTCGCCGATGCCCAGCGCGTCGAAGGCATGAAAGGCGTTGGGACCGAGCTGGATGCCGGCGCCGATTTCGCCGATCTCGGCGGCCTGCTCCAGCACCTTGACCGAAAAGCCCTGACGCACCAGCGCCAGCGCCGCGGCCAGGCCGCCAATGCCGCCGCCGGCCACCAGCACCGGCAGGTTTTGCAGGGTTCCACTCATGACTGTCTCCTCTAGCTCTCTGATATTCACGTTCGGCTTTGGAGTCTTTGCTCCAACCACCGCATGCTCAGGATTATTGTGACAGCTGCTATCATTGAATAATGATTTTTGCGACATCCCCATAACCTCAGGCATATACCAGATGACCGACTGGACCCACCGCCTGCGCCTGCGCCACATGCAGTTCCTCACCACCCTGGCCGACAGCGGCAACCTCAGCCAGGCCGCCAAGCTGATGCACGTCACCCAGCCGGCGCTGTCCAAATGGCTGAAGGAACTGGAAGACGATCTCGGCCTCGTGCTGTTCGAGCGCCATTCGCGCGGGTTGCGGCCGACGCCGGCCGGCATGGCGCTGATCGAGCACGCCCGCCGCATCCTCAACGACCTCGACCGCACCCGGACCGAAATGGAGGCGCTGCGCGACGGCGGCAGCCGCCACATCGCCATCGGTTCCTCGCCGGCGGCGGCCGCCACGCTGGTGCCGCCGGCCGTGCTGCGCCTGCTCGAGGTGCATCCGTCGCTGCGGGTGAAAGTGCTGGAAGGGACGATGAACTACTTGCTCGATCTGCTGATGCAGGGCCAGGTCGACGTCATCGTCGGCCGGATCGAAGGCAAGGCCCTGCGCCTGCCCATCCTCTACGAAACGCTCTACACCGAGCCGCTGTGCGCGGTCACCAGCACCACCCATCCGCTGGCCGGGCGCGCGACGGTCGAGTGGGACGAGGTCTACGACTACTGCTGGGCGGTCTGGCCCAGCGGCTCGCCGATCCGCGCGCTGACCGACAGCATGCTCGCCGCCACCGGACGACGGCTGCCGTCGCGCTATATCGAATCCGGCTCGATGCTGACCAATCTGGGGCTGCTGAACCAGAGCGACGTGATCACCATCATGTCCTGGCGCGTGGCCGAGCATTTCCAGCGCCAGCACCTGCTGCACATCCTGCCGCTGGACATTCCGGACCAGGGCGCGGTCGGCATGATCTGGCGCAACGAACCGCACCAGCCGCAGGCGCTGGCCGACCTGCTCGACACCCTGCGGCGGGAAGCCACCCGCACCCCTGACACTGCCGCCTGAGCAGGCGCGCCTTCACCGTTACCGGCCCCGTGGCCGCCACTCATCAAGGAACAACATCATGCCCATCGATCCTGCTTCCCCTCTCTCGCCCCTGCAGCTCGACGCCGCCTCCGGCCTGAGCTGGCGCCAGCTCGACCGGCCCGTCGCGGCCCCGCCGCAAGCGCTCTTGGTGCTGCTGCACGGCGTGGGCGGCAACGAGCTGCAACTCGCCGCGCTGGCCCAACAGCAGGATGCCCGCATTCGGGTGGTGCTGGTGCGCGGCCCGCTGGCCTTCGGCCCGAGCCAGTTCGGCTGGTTCCAGGTCAACTTCGGCCCGCAGGGCCCGACCATCGATCCAGAGCAGGCCGAGGACAGCCGCGTCCGCCTGCTGCGGCTGCTCGCCAGCCTGCAGGCGGACACCGGCGTCGCGCCGGCGCGCACGGTGGTGGCGGGCTTCAGTCAGGGCGGGATCATGAGCGCCGGACTGGCGCTGACCGATCCCGCCCGCCTCGGCGGCTTCGGCCTGCTGTCGGGCCGCATCCTGCCCGAGATCGCGCCGCGGGTTGCCGCGCCGGCCGAGCTGCAGCACACGGCCGGCTTCGTTGCCCACGGCGAATACGACGACAAGCTGCCGGTGGACTGGGCACACAAGGCCGACGCCTGGTTGACCGAACTGGGCGTGGCGCACCAGACCCGGCTCTACCCGGCCGGGCACGAGCTGACCCCGCAGATGGCCGCCGATTTCCGCGCCTGGCTGGCGGCGCGGCTGTGGCCGGCAGCGGCCTGAGCTTCCGCGTGCGCACATGAAAAAAGCCGACGAAATTCGTCGGCTTTTTTCGTCCGGGGAGAGGTTGCCCGGCTTACTGCGATTGTTGCGGTTGCTGCGGCTCGGGCATGGCCTGGCCGGTGCGCGGGTCGAGGTACTCGAAGAAGGTGTTGACCTTGAGCACGCCGGAAGTCTCGCTGGCGATGCGGGTGGCGGCCTCGGCCTCGGCCGGGGTTACCAGCCCCAGCAGGTAAACCTCGCCGCGCTCGCTGATGACCTTGACGTGGTTGGGCGCGAACTGGTTGGCGGTGACCATGCGGCCCTTGACCTTGGAGGTCAGCGACGAATCGTTCAGGCGGTTGCCGAGGCTGGAGGCCTCCGCCACCACCGTCTGGTTGTAGACCTTGCGCACGTTGGGAATGCCGCGCGCCAGCAGCTCGACCTCGTTGCGGGCGGCTTCGTCCGGCAGCTCGCCGGTCAGCAGCACGGCGCGGTTGTAGCTGGCGACGTTGACGTGGGAGAACTTAAAGCGGTCCGAGATCTGGCTGCCGATCCGCGATTCGGCGGTCTGGTCGTCGAGCTGGATGCCGCTGGAACGGCGGTCGGTGCCGACCAGCACGGCGCCACCGGCACCGGCCGCCGCGATGGCGACGCAGCCGGACAGGGCCGTGCCGACCGAGGCGGCCAGCAAGAGGGCAATCAGGATACGTTTCATTCAGTCACCTCCAAGCAGCATGTAGTCCACCGAATCGCACAGGGCGTGGATGACGGTGATGTGGACCTCCTGAATGCGCGCGGTGCGGTCGACCGGCACGTTCAGGTGGATGTCGTCGGCGGTCAGCATGTCGGCGATGCGGCCACCGTCCTTGCCGGTCAGGGCGATCACGCTCATCTGGCGCTCGTGCGCGGCGTGGATCGCTTCGATCACGTTGACCGAATTGCCCGAGGTCGACAGCGCCAAGAGGATGTCGCCATCCTGGCCGAGCGCGCGCACCTGTTTGGAGAACACCCGGTCGAAGTCGTAGTCGTTGCCGATGGCGGTCAGCGCCGAGGTATCGGTGGCCAGCGAAATGGCGGCAAGGCCGGGACGTTCTTTTTCGAAGCGGCCGACCATCTCGGCGGCGAAGTGCTGCGCATCGGCCGCCGAGCCGCCGTTGCCGCAGGCGAGGATCTTCTTCTCGTTCATCAGGCAGGCGACCATTTTTTCGGCGGCCTGGGCGATGGCGGCCGGCAGG
>JASLDQ010000260.1 GCA_030151505.1 Chromobacteriaceae bacterium | reverse complement strand
TTGTTGAATGAAAAACACACCCTCAGCCCGGCAGCCCTCCTTGCCGGGCACCCCGGTCATGACGGTGGAGCTGCGAAGCCAGGAGCTCTTTCGCGACCGGCGCGAAATCCTGATCGAGCATGCGAACGAGATTTACCGTCTACGCCTGACCAGCAACAACAAGCTGATTCTGACCAAGTAGCGGTCTGCCCGCGTCCTTATCGCCGTCCCGCGAAACCCCGGATCTTCCGGCGTTTCCATGGCCCCGCCCCGCATCACGCTTATCCCTTCCTTCTTCTCCGCCTGGAGCGTCCCCGGCCCCCGAGCTGTCGACGTCACCCTCCGCCGCACCGACAACAGCCTCGTGCCGACGACGGCTCTCCATCAATCTTCCATGCAGTGACGATCGCGTACGACAAGGTCGATGCCGAGCCCGGCCTCCAGCGCGAGGCGGAGGCCGGCATCGTACGGTCGAGGGCACGGGCGCCGTCCGCCGTCTATCGCTGGCCGGGTCGGCAGTTTGCCGCCGGGGGCGGCCTGCCGGAGAGTGCCGGGGGGCGTGGGCGGTGTTCGAGGCAGGGTGCTTTTCAGAACAAAGGGTTACGTGAAAACGTGGCCCTTTTTTGCGTTGGCGTTCGCCGGCCAGCGGCCGGGCCAAGGAATTGCTTTCTGGATGATGCGGCGGCAAACAGCGATGCCGGGTGGGTTTGTGGCAGGATACAGCTAATTTTCATGGACCCGGCGTGCGCCGGGCAGCGGGCTAAGCATGGCGGAACAATCAGGCATCGAAGCGCGGGAGGCGCGCCGTCAGCGGCGGCAGACACTGGGTGCGTGGCTGCTGCCGGCGACCATCGCGGTGGGCGGCATCGTCGTGGCCCTGCTGTTGGGCCGGCTGGATGCGGAAAGCCGCGCCAGCGAGGCGCAGGTGCGGGTGACGTCGGAACTGGCCATGGTGCGGGCCCGGCTGGAAGGGCAGATTCGCGCCACCTTCGACGTGACCGAAGGAATCGTCCATCTGTTGCGGCTGGACGGCGGCGAGATGACCCCCCAACGTTTTGACGGCATGGCCCGCCAGGCCATCGAGGTGGCCCCGCATATCCGCAGCATTGCGCTGGCGCCGGATGACGTCGTGCGCCAGGTCTATCCGCGGGCGGGCAACGAGAAGGTGCTGGGCACCGATTTCCGGACCCTGCCGGACCAGTATCCAGCGGTGCAGCGCGCCCACGAAACGCGCTCCGCGCTGTTGGCCGGCCCGGTCGAGCTGGTGCAGGGAGGGCGCGGGCTGATCCAGCGGCGTCCGGTCTTCCTCGGCGGCGGCGGACAGGCCGGCCGCTACTGGGGGACGGTCTCCATCGTGGCCGATGTCGACCGTCTGCTGGGGGCCGCCGGTCTCGACCGGGTGGCAGGCATGCGGCTGGCCTTGCGCGGCCGCGACGGCAAGGGCGAGTCGGGCGCGATGATCCTGGGAGACGCCGGGGTGTTCCAGCAAGCGCCGGCCAGCATGACCGTGCCGGTGCCCGGCGGGGCCTGGCAGCTGGCGGCCATTCCGGCCGGGGGCTGGCCGGCCGTGTCGCCCTGGCGATCGCCGCTGTTTGCCGTGGCACTCGCCAACACGGTGCTGTTGACCCTGTTCGCGGCCTTGCTGGCCCGCCGCAACCGGATTATCCGGGAGCGCAACGCCGGTCTGTCGCGCGAGGTCGAGGAAAGGCGGCTGGCGGAGGCATCGCTGGCCCAGAGCGAGGCCCGCTTCCGCACCCTGTTCGGCCGTTCGCCTGATCCGGCCTGGATTGCCCGGCGCGACGGTTCCTGCGCCGACTGCAACGACGCGGCGCTGGCGGTATTCGGCTTCAAGGATTTTGCGTCCTTCGAAAACATTACCCCGGCCGACGTGTCGCCCCCGCTGCAGCCGGACGGCCAGCCTTCGGCGGACAAGGCGCGGTTGATGCTCGAGACGGCGCTGGCCCGCGGGCTGCACCGCTTCGAATGGCTGCACCGCCGCGCGGACGGACGCCTCTTTCCGGCGGAAGTCACGCTGTGCGCCATGGCGCTGGACGGCGAAGCCATGATCTACGCGGTGGTGCGCGACATTTCCGAGCGCAAGGAGGCCACGGCGGCGCTGCGCAACCAGCAGGCGCTGGTGCAGGCCGTCGTCGACAACGCGCCGGTGCTGATCTACATGTTCGACCCCGACGGGCGGCTGCAGTGGTGCAACCGCTTCTTTGAACTCGCCGTCGGCCGGCCGCGCCGCACCATCGAAGGCAAGCCGCGCGAGAGCTTCATGGGGGCCGCCGCCGCATTGCGGTACCGGCAGGAGGACGAGACCGTCATCGCCGACGGCAAGACGAGACGTTTCGAGGACCGCGAGCAGTGGAGCGAAGACGTCCGCGTCTACCTGACCACCAAATGCCTCGTGCGTGGCCCCGGCGGCGAGCCGACAGGCGTGCTCGGCATTTCCTCCGACATCACCGAAATGAAGCAGGCCAGCGAACAGCTGAGGCTGGCCGGGGTGGTGCTGGACAACACCGCGGACGGGGTGATCATCACCGATCATCGCGGCCTCATCGTCTCGGTCAACAAGGCCTTCACCGCCATCACTGGCTACGGCGCCGACGAGGTGATCGGCCAGACCCCGCGCTTCCTGCGCTCCGGCCGGCAGGAGGACGAGGACTTTTTCCGCGCCGTGTGGGACTGCATGCGGCGCGACGGTTTCTGGCGCGGCGAAGCGTGGAACCGGCGCAAGGACGGCACCCCGTATCCCGAGTGGCTGACCATCAATCCGGTGCCGGACGCGGACGGCATCCACACCAATTACGTGGCGGTGTTTTCCGACATTTCCGCCATCAAGCACTCGCAGGCGGAACTGGAGCGGCTGGCGCATTTCGATTCGCTCACCGGCCTGCCCAACCGCGCCCTGTTCCTCGACCGCCTGCAGCATGCGCTGGACCATGCCCTGCGCGACGGCGGCGAACTGGCGGTGCTGCTGCTGGACCTGGACAGTTTCAAGACGGTCAACGACAGCCTGGGGCACCCGGTGGGCGACGTGCTGCTGCAGCAGGCGGCCGAGCGCTTCAGGGATTGCGTGCGGCAGGAGGACACCGTCGCCCGGCTGGGTGGCGACGAATTCGCCATCATCATCGGCCAGCTGGGGCAGGGGGCTGACGCCGTCAGCGTGGTCAAGAAGCTGCTGCAGGCCTTGCAGGAACCGTTCGACCTGGACGGCACCGCCGCGCTGGTCACGACCAGCATCGGCATCGCCATCGCGCCGACCGACGGCCGCACGCCGGAAGAGCTGGTGCGCAATGCCGATGCCGCCATGTACGGCGCCAAGGAGGGCGGGCGCAACGGCTACCGTTTCTACCAGTCCGACATGACCCTGCGCGTGCAGGAGCGGCTGACCCGGGAGCGCGCCCTGCGCCGGGCGCTGGATGCCGGCGAATTCGAGGTCTGGTACCAGCCCAAGCTGGAGCTGGGCAGCGGCCGTCCCGACGGCGCGGAGGCGCTGCTGCGCTGGAGCGATCCGGCCCGGGGCTGGGTGTCGCCGGCCGAGTTCATCCCGCTGGCGGAACGCACCGGCCTCATCATCCCGCTGGGCGAGCGGATGCTCGACATGGTGTGCCGCCAGCTCGGCCGCTGGCGGGAGCTTGGCCTGTCGGTCGGTCGGGTGGCCGTCAACGTGGCGGTGCTGGAAATCGAGCGCAGCGACTATGTCGCGACCCTGCGCCAGGCGCTGGCACGCTACGGCCTGCCGGCCGAGGTGCTGGAGGTGGAAGTGACCGAGAGCCTGATCATGGACAGCCCGGAGCACACCCGCACGACCCTGTGCGCCCTCCGGCAACTGGGGGTGAACCTGGCGGTGGACGACTTCGGCACCGGCTATTCCTCGCTGGCCTATCTCAAGCTGCTGCCGATCAACCATCTGAAGATCGACCAGGCCTTCGTCTCCGACCTGCCGCATGACAGCAACGATGCGGCCATCACCCGCGCCATCATCGCGATGGGGCATTCGCTCGGCTTCCGCGTCACGGCCGAAGGCATCGAGACGGTCGAGCAGCTGGAATTCCTGCGGCAGGCCGGTTGCGATCAGGGACAGGGCTACCTGTTCGGCCGGCCGATGCCGGCGGCGGAGTTCGAAGCCTGGCTGCTGCCGCAGCAGGCGGTGGCCGACTGATGCCGGACCGGGTGCTTGCCCGGCGCCCGGTCCGCTACAATCGCGCCTCATTCATCCATCGGTGATTCTCCGTGCGCCTCACCCACGTCAAGCTGGCCGGTTTCAAATCCTTCGTCGACCCCACCAACATTCCCGTGCCCGGGCAGCTGGTGGCGGTGGTCGGCCCCAATGGCTGCGGCAAATCCAACGTGATCGACGCGGTGCGCTGGGTGCTGGGCGAATCGTCGGCCAAGCAGCTGCGCGGCGAATCGATGCAGGACGTGATCTTCAACGGCTCCGGCACGCGCAAGCCGGCCAGCCGCGCCTCGGTCGAGCTGGTGTTCGACAACAGCGAGGGGCGGGCGTCGGGCGCGTGGGGGCAGTACACCGAGATCGCGATCAAGCGCGTGCTGACCCGCCAGGGCGAATCGAGCTACTGGATCAACAACCAGCAGGTGCGCCGGCGCGACATCGCCGACCTCTTCCTCGGTACCGGCGTCGGCACCAAGGGCTACGCGGTGATCGAGCAGGGCATGATCTCGCGCATCATCGAGGCGCGACCGGAAGAGCTGCGCGCCTATCTGGAAGAAGCCGCCGGCGTATCCAAGTACAAGGAACGCCGACGCGAAACCGAATCCCGCCTCTCCGACACCCGCGACAACCTCGAACGCCTCAACGACATCCGCGAGGAACTGAATCGCCAGGTCGAGAAGCTGGGCGAGCAGGCCGAGGTGGCGCAGCACTATCACCAGCTGCGCGAGGACCTGACGCTCAAGCAGAACCTGCTGGCGCTGGTCAAAAAGCACGACGCGCGCGAGGCCGAGGCCGCCGCTCGGATCGAGCTGGCGCGGCTGGAAGCCGAGCAGCAGGCGCTGGCGTCGCAGAGCACCGAGCTGGAGGCGCTGCTCGAAGCTGCGCGCGAGGCCCACTTCGCCGCCACAGATGCGATGCAGGAGCGCCAGAGCGAACTGGCCGACGCCAGCGCGCAGGTCGCGCGGCTGGAAGAGCAGCAGCGCCACCGCAAGGACACCGTCGCCCGCATCGAGCGCGAATTCGCCGCCGCCAAGACCGAGCAGTCCGGACTGACGCAGCAATTGGGCGGTCTGGCCGCCGAGCTGGACGAATGGCAGGACAAGCTGGAAGAGGCGCGGCTGGTGGCCGAGGATGCGCTGATGGAGGCCGACGGCGGCGACGCGCTGCCCGAGGCCGAAGCGACCTTCCGCCAGTGCGACGGCCAGCTGGCCGCCCTGACCGACAAACTGGCCGAGCTCACCCGCCGGCGCGACCTGTCCGAGCAGCAGGCGCGCCACGCCGAGCGCACCCTGGCGCAGCTGGCCGAACGACGCGAGCGGCTGGCGCAGGAGCGCGCAGCACTCGCCCTGCCCGACATGGACGCGCTGGCGCTGGTGCGCGAAGAGGCCGAGCTAGCGGCACAGGAGGCCGAGCTGGCGCGCCAGCAACTGCACGAAGCGGAAACCGACTCATCCCGGCTTGATGCCGAGCACCGTGCCGCCGCCGCCGACATGGCCGGCGCGCGCGAGGCGCTGGCCCGACGCGAAGCCGAAGCCGCGGCGCTGGGCAAGCTGATCGAGCAGGCGCTGGCGCGCGAAGGGCTGGGCGACTGGCTGCAGGCGCAGGGACTGGCCGACGCGCCGCGCCTCTTGGACGCGATTCAGGTGCAGCCCGGCTGGGAAACCGCGCTCGAAGCGGCGCTGGCCCACGCGGCGAGCGTGCGCCTGAGCGAGGCCGTGCCGGCTGGCGCCCCGCCGGCGCGGCTGGTGGTACTGGCCGAGGCCGGTGGCGTGCCGATGGCCGCCGAGGCCGGGCGCGTGCCGCTGCGGGACAAGCTGACCCTGCTCGACGCGCGCTTTGCCGCCGGGTTGGACGGCCTGCTGGCCGGCTGCTTCGCCGCCGACAGCCTCGAGGCGGCGCTGGCCGCGCGCGCCGGTCTGGCCGCGCATGAATGCTGGATCACGCCGGACGGTCATCGCGTCAGCGCCGCCGCCATCGACTACTACGCGCCGGACGGCGAGGGCGGGCTGGTGGGGCGGCGGGCCGAGCACGAGCGGTTGCAGGGGCTGATTGCCGCCGCTGCGCCCGAGATGCGGGCATTGGCCGAGCGGCTGGCCGGGCTGGATCAGGCGCAGGACGCCGCGCGCCAGGCCATCCGCGCCGCGCGCGAGCGGCTGGCCGCGTGCGACAAGCGCAAGAACGAGACCGCGCTGGCGCGGGCCCAGGCCGAGCAGACCGCCCGGCAGGGCGAGGCGCGCGCGGCGGCGATCGCGGCGGAGTTCGGCCGGATCGACGAGGACGAGCAGGCCGAGCGCGCGGTGATCGACGAAGCGAAAATGCAGGCCGAGGAAGCCGCGATGCAGCTCGACGAGCTGGGCATGGCGCTGGAAGAGGCGCGCATCAATCGACTGGACGCGGAAACCGGGCTGGAGCTGGCGCGCCACCGCAGCCGCGAACTCGAACGCGCCGCGCAGGAGGCGCGCTTTGCGCTGACCACGGCCGAAAGCCGCGTCAGCGAGCTGGCCCGCCGCCGGCTGGAGCTGGAAGAGCGCGAGGCGATGCTGGCGGAAAAGGTCGAGACGATGGCGCTGGAGCGCGAGGAGCTGGCCGACGACGATCTGGACGAGCGCCTGCATGAGGCGCTGTACGCGCGCGAGCAGTGCGAGGAAGCGCTGGCGGCCGCGCGCGACGCCTCGCATGCGGCGCAGGAGCGGTTGCGCGAGCTGACGCTGGCGCGGCAGGGGGCCGAAGGCGGACTGGCTCCGCTGCGCGAGCGCTACAACGAGTGGCTGCTGAAGGCGCAGGAGGCGAAGATCGCGTTCGAGCGCTACAGCGAGGAACTGGCCGAAGCCCGTGCCGACGAGGATGCGCTGCTGGCGCTGCTGCCGGAAGCCAAGAAGGCCTCGGCGCTGACGGCGGAAATCGGCCGGCTGGCGCAGGCGGTCAATGCGCTGGGGGCGGTCAACTTGGCGGCGCTGGACGAGTTGAAGGCGGCGCAGGAGCGGCACGATTACCTGCAGGCGCAGCACGAGGATCTGGTGGCGGCGATGACCACGCTGGAAGAGGCGATCGGCAAGATCGACGCCGAGACCCGCGAGATGTTCAAGGCGACCTACGACCAGGTCAACGCGTCGATGGCCGAGCTGTTCCCGCTCCTGTTCGGCGGCGGCCGGGCCGAGCTGACGCTGACCGGCGAGGACCTGCTCGACGCCGGCATCCAGATTCTGGCGCAGCCGCCGGGCAAGAAGAATTCGACCATCCACCTGCTGTCGGGCGGCGAGAAGGCGCTGACGGCGATGAGCCTGGTGTTTTCGCTGTTCCGCCTCAATCCGGCGCCGTTCTGCCTCCTGGACGAGGTGGATGCGCCGCTGGACGACGCCAACACCGGCCGCTTCTGCCAGCTGGTCAAGCAGATGTCGGACCGTACCCAGTTCCTCTACATCAGCCACAACCGCCTGACGATGGAAATTGCCGAGCAACTGGTGGGGGTGACGATGCAGGAACAGGGCGTGAGCCGGGTGGTGGCGGTGGACATCGTGGAAGCGTTGCGGATGCGCGAGATGGCGTAAGAACCTGTTCACGCTTTGTCGCGAGCGGAGGGCTGTGTGGGGTGAGCGCAGCGAAGCCCATCGATGCTTGCCAGGCGCCAGTGTTCCCTTTCGCCGGAGGGCGATGTCCTTATCGTTGCGTCACCAAAGAAAGGACGCAAAGACAGGCGAGTCCGACCACGCCGTCCCGCTGTGCGGGGTGCCCGGGGTAAGCGCCGCCTGAACCCGCCCGCCGCTACCGCGTCGGACTCGGACAACGGCGGCTTAAAGCCTTGCCCCGCACCGCCAGGCCGGCGGCGTGAACGGGGGCGGGTGGTCTTGGTCAGGCTTTCTGCCTGAGGGGCGCGGGTCGGCGCATGAAACCACAAGCGTCCGGCTCAGTCCTCGTGGCCGCTCAGCAGCACCCGGTCGACTTCCTGACGGGTCAGGTGTGGGGCGAACAGCTCGATGAAGGTGTAGGCGAAGCCGCGCAGATAGGCGTCGCGGCGCACGCCGATGCGGGTGGTGGACGGCAGGAACAGGTGCTCGGCGTCGATGATGGCGAGGTCGCGGTCGCGCTCCGGCTCGAAGGCCATCGAGGCGATGATGCCGACGCCGAGGCCGAGGCCGACGTAGGTCTTGATGACGTCGGTGTCGATGGCGGTCAGCACCACGTTCGGCTCGATGCCGGCTTCCTCGAAGGCCGAGTTGATCTTGTTGCGGCCGGCGAAGGCGAAGTCGTAGGTGATGATGGGATAGGCGGCGATGTCGGCCAGGGTGATCGGGCGACCCAGCGCGGTCAGCGGGTGGCCCTGCGGCACGACCACGCTGCGGTTCCACTGGTAGCAGGCCAGCGCGGCCAGCTCGGGGAAGTTGTTGATGCCTTCGGTGGCGATGGCGAAGTCGGCTTCGCCGGCGACGACCATCTCGCAGATCTGGGTCGGGCTGCCCTGCTTGATCCGCAGCT
>JASLDQ010000252.1 GCA_030151505.1 Chromobacteriaceae bacterium | reverse complement strand
TGCGGGTCTAAGTTGGACTGCCCCGGTTCCAGTAGGCATTCCGGCCCTATGTCGCTGGCGCAATTGAAGATCATCCAGGAAGTCATCTCGCTGATGGTCTTCATTCCGTTCGCGGTGCTCTACATAAACCAGCCTTTCCGCTGGGACCATGTATACACAGTCCTGCGCATGGTTGGGGCCGTGTATTTAATGTTCCGCGGGTAGTCCCGCGGTATCGGTACCGCGCCGGGTCGCTACTTGAGCACGTTGAGTTGGTTCGTCAGCTGCTGCTTCAGTGCGTCCTGTTTTTCCTGGCTGGTCTTCTTGTCCTTGACCAGCGCATTGAAGTCGAGCGCGTAGGTCGGCGCGCCCAAGGCGCCGGTGATCTTGATCGGAACGTTCAGGCCGTTGAGCTTGGGGAATTCCTTCGGGTTGGCGCGCACGTCCAGCGAATAGTCGACGATGTTCTGTCCCAGATCGACCTTGCCGCCACCGGCCAGGTCGATCAGCGGCGAGGCCAGTTGCAGATCGGTATTGCGGCCCACGCCGTTATCGAACTCGAAGCTGGCCTTCAGGCTTTTGAACGGCGTCTTCTGCTTGGCGTCTCCCTCGATCCGGCGCGTGCCCCAGTCGGACAGTTCTCCCGGCAGATTCTTCAGCGCTTCCACCAGATTGATGCCGGTCAGCGCGCCCTGATTCAGGCTGACCGCCAGCTGGCCCGACAGGGTCTGGCGCAGCTCGTCGAAGGTGCGTCCGTGCGCCACCAGTTCGACATGGCCGTTGCCGCGTCCCTCGATCCGGCTGAAGTCGAATATGTCGATCAGCAGCGGACGCACATTCATGTGGGCAAGGCGCTGGCTGAGCTTGACCGTCGGGATGGTTTCGTTACTGACGGTGATGGTGCCGTTCAGCCGGCCCTGATAGATGTCGGCACTGATGTGGTCGATTGCCACTTCGCGGCGGTTGGCCTTGACGTTCATGTCGACCTGTTGCATGCCGAACCGCCCCACGTTGAGCTGACCGATGCTGACTTGGCCGTCGAGATTGAGCGAGGCGAGCCAGGACAGGTCGATTTTCTGCTCGGAACGGAGCAGGGGGCCGAGCTGGCGGTCGTTTTGAGGCAGATAGCGGTTGAGGTCGAGGCGCGCGAAGGCCAGCGTCAGCCGGTGCAGGGGGTTGCTGAATCCCTCTTGGCGCGCGTTCACCGACAGCTCGGCGCCGTCGAACAGGCCGGCCAGCTGCGCGGAAAAGATTTCCTTCTCCAGATCGCCGTTGATCGTTCCCTTCAGATCCGCCCGGATGGTGCCACGCGGCAGGAGCGGGGTGGTCAGGGTGGCGATGAGCTTGACCGGTTCGAGCCGCAGATCGTCGATGCCCTTGATGCTGACCGGTGCGTCGAAATCGGCGGTGGCCCGGTGGGCATCGCGCTGCCAGCCGAAGTGGCCGATCAGGCGGGCGGCCGCGGCGGTATGGTCGTTGGCGGTGACGTCGTTGGCGATCCCGGACAGGGTGAGGTTGTTGCTGTCGATGCCGCCGCTCGCGCTGAAGGTGATCTGCGGCGAGCTCAAGAGGCCCGGTCGCAAGTCCAGGCGCGCGGCCTTGGCGTTGATCTGCAACGCCGGCCGGGTGGCCTGCAGGGTCATTTCCATGTCGTCGGTGCTGGCCAGTTGCTGCACCAGATTGACCCGGGTCTTGCCCTTGAAATTCAGCCGCGCACCGCTCAGGCCCGGCGTGTCGCCGGCCAGTTGCAGCGCCAGTTCGTCCAGCCGCAGCTGGTCGTCGGCCAGATTGACCGGGGTGGAGGCCTGGAGCTGGTATTTGCGATTCTGGTAGTCGAGCTGGCTGCTCAGGTCCAGTTTGCCTTCGTTGGACAGCTCGCGGGCCTGCAGCTTGATCCCTTCGAGGCGGGCGCTGTCGCGGTTGATTTCATCGCGCAGGGTGATGTCGCTGTCGTTCAGGTCCAGACGGTCGAGCCGTACGCTGAAGGTGTTGTGCGGGCGGGAGGTGAACAGGTCGGCGGTGTTGAAGGTGCCGTCGGCGCGGCGAATCAGCGAGGCGTTGAGTCCGGTGGCGCTGATCCGCTCGACCACGTATTTCTTCTGCAGCAGCGGCCACCAGGCCAGCCCCACTTTTAGATGGCGAATCCGGGCAAAACTGCTGCCGCCTCCGGCTTCGCTGATGCTGATGCCCTCGACCGCTACGCCTGGCTGCGGCCAGAACACCGGCGAAACGTCGCCCGCGACCGCGATCCGGCGGCCTTGTTCGGTCAGGGCCTGCTCGATCTGCTGGCGCACGACGGGGCCGTCGAATTGCCAGACCAGCAGCCCGAAAGTCAGGGCGACCAGCGCCGCAAAAGCGCCAAGCGAAAAGACGATGGTCTTGAGCCAGAAGCGGCCGGAATTCAATTTCATCGTGTTGGCATTTCCGTCCGGGGGGAGCGGAAACCGAAAGGCTGGTGGAAGAAGCTGGACAGGATAGGGGATGGAGCGGGTGAAGGGAATCGAACCCTCGTCTTAAGCTTGGGAAGCTTCGGCTCTGCCATTGAGCTACACCCGCCTGTCCGTGGCGGCGCTGATTCTAAAGCGGGGAGTGTGGCGTTGGCAAGCCCGGCGCAGTGTTGCGGCGACCGCACGTCGGGCTTGATGTGGGTCAATATGAGGTCATTTTCTTTCCAAACCCGTTGTCATTAAAACGGGTGGCTGTCACAAAGGGGCTCTCACAAGATACCTCGGCTGACAATCCACCATGCGACGTATCCGTCAAACCGATCTGGTCCTGAACGAGCCTTTGCCCTGGTCCCTGTACGACGAGAACGGCAACCTGCTGCTGCGCGAAGGCTATGTGCTGAGCATCCCGCGCCATATCGACACGCTGCTGGCGCGCGGGGTCTATGCACCCGATCCGGAGCCGGGTCCGGAGCTGGAAGCCGCCGTCCTGCCGGAGCGCAGCGCGCCCGTTCCGGCGGCGGATCCGGTTTTCGCCCGCGCCGATACCCTGGCGCTCACCCTCAAGCGCCTGCATGCCCATCTGCTGGCGGCGTCCCTGCAGACCGAATTGCGCCTGGCCGTACACGGGCTGGCGCGCGGCATCATCGATGCCTGTACCGAAGACCCCGACGCGCTGCTGGCCGCCCTGCATCTGGACCGGCAATCACCGTATCTGGTAGTGCAACAACTGCTCGGCGCCACCCTGGTGGAGGTGGCCGCGCGTGAAATGGGACTGGACGAGACGACGCGCACCTCGCTAGCCTGCGCGGCGCTGACACGCGATCTCGCCCTGCTGCCGATCCAGATCCAGCTCGACCAGCAGGCCGGCGCACTGACGCCGGAACAGAAAACCATGGTGCAGGCCCACCCGGAACGGTCGGCCTCCCTCTTGGCCGGCATGGGGGTGTCCGATCCGTTGTGGCTCGAACTGGTGCGCCAGCATCACGAACGGGTGGATGGATCCGGTTACCCGCGGGGCCTGAAGGGGGATGCCATCCTGCCGGGTGCACGACTGCTGGCCATCGCCGACTCCTATGCCGCCATGGTGACGCCGCGTCCCAACCGTCCCGGACAGTTTCCGCGCGATGCGCTCAAGTCCCTCTTTCTGGAGCGCACCCGCCTCTACGACGATCCGCTGATGCAGCTGTCGGTCAAGACCCTGACCATGCATCCGCCGGGCACGCTGGCGCGGCTTGCCAACGGCGAGTTCGCGGTGGTGCGTTCCCGCCAGTCCGCCAGCGCGCCGATGGACCTGTGGAGCCTGTATGACAGCAGCGGCATGCCCATCCTGCGTCCCCAGCGGCGCGACCCGACCGATCCCGCCCACGGCATCACCGGCTATCTGCGCGTCGAGGAGTGCCGCTCCGCCGCGCTCGTGCTCAAACGTCTCTGGTTGAAATCATAAGAAAGCACAGGACATGAAACACAACCTGCCCGTCACCTCCCGGCAAACCGACATCCCGCCCGGCGTCACGCTGGTATCCAAAACCGACCTCAAAGGCATCATCACCTATGCCAACGAGGCTTTTGTCGAGGCCAGCGGCTTCTCGCTCGAGGAGCTCCTCGGCAGCAGCCACAACATCGTCCGTCACCCGGACATGCCGCCGGCGGCCTTCGAGGACATGTGGAACACACTCCAGCGCGGCCGGCCATGGCAGGGC
The DNA here is from genome assembly GCA_030151505.1 of Chromobacteriaceae bacterium. Taxonomy (GTDB): domain Bacteria; phylum Pseudomonadota; class Gammaproteobacteria; order Burkholderiales; family Aquaspirillaceae; genus JASLDQ01. The sequence continues at coordinate 1,709 of JASLDQ010000252.1, read as the reverse complement.
ATCGTCAAGAACCGCTGCAAGGACGGTGGCTACTACTGGGTGGACGCCTGCGTGGTCCCCGTCACGCGGCAGGATCAGACCATCGGTTATATGTCGGTGCGCAAGCATGCTTCGCCGGCTGCCATCGAGGCGGCACAAGCCCGGTATCGCGAACTGGCGGCCGGCCATGCGCCCCGGCGTGCATATCAGCCGGCCTGGCTGGGCATCCGCAACGGCATGCGGGCGGGCAGCCTGTTCGTCACCGTCCTGATGCTGGCCGGCGGCGCGCTGGGCATCGGCGGGCTCAAACTGGCCGACGATGCCCTCGAACGCCTCTACCGCGGCCCGCTGGAACCGGTCGCCACCATCGGGCGGATCGAGGCCGGCTTGAGCGAAAGCCGTTCCAACATGCTGGAAATCCGGCTGGCCCAGCGCGAGGCCGGGCAGGGCCAGGATGGCGGACACAAGGCCTTGGCCTCCGACGTGGAGCAGAGGCTGGAACAACTGCGCGCCAATCGCGACGAAATTGCCCTGCTTCTGGAGCAACTGGCCAAATCGTCGGACGAAAGTCCCCGCCAGCTGGAGGTGTTGACGACCGCGCTGGCGCGTTACAACCGCGAAGGATTGCAGCCGGCCGAGCAGGCGGCCGCTCGCGGCGATCTGGCCCAGGTCAGCCAGCTGGTCGACCAGCGTGTCCTGCCGCTGGAACACAATGCCACCATGGCCGCAGTGCAGTTGCGCAATGATTTGACCGCCGCCGCCCGCGAGGAATACGAAAACACGCTGTCCCGCAACGCCAGCATCCGCAATTTCGCCATCGGCGGCATCCTGTTCGGGCTGGCGGTTGTCATGCTGGTCGGCCGCATGTTCATCCGCGGCATTGTCGATCCGCTCAATAGCGCCATCCGCCGGCTCAACCGCATCGCCCAGGGGGATCTGCACGGCGAAATCGATCTGTCCGGCACCGGTGAAACCGGCCAGCTCAACCACGCCGCGGCGGTGATGCAGCTCCACCTTAAAGTCATGATCGACGAAATCTCACTGGCCGCCCGCCGCATCCACCAGCATTGCGCCACGCTCAACGTCGCCCTGTATGAAGTGACCGAGCACTCGGAAGAACAGCATGACCGTGTCTACCATGCCGTGGGCGCGCTGGACGATGCGGTAAAGGAAACCAGCGACCTGAGCGAGAAGGCCGAGCGCCTGCTGAAACTGGCCGGGCAATTCGATACCGTCGCGGTGGGCGGAGAGGGCCACGGCGCCGGGGTGCTGGCCGACGAGGCGCGCGAACTGGCCACCGCGACCCGCCTGGCGGCCTTCGGGGCCGACGAGGTGGCGAGCACCATGCGGCAGGTGGCCGAGCTGATCGTCGACAACCGGGGTGAGGCGCAGCGGGCCTGGTTGGCGTCCGAGGAGCTCAAGCGCACGGCAGGGGAGCTCAAGCGTCTGGTCGACTATTTCGAACCGGCCAAACCTGCCGGCGCATAAGGCCGGCGGCGGCGCCCGTCACTGGCCTTTGCCGGCCGACCGGTCCGCGCGATTGGCGATACACTTCCATGCCCGACTCCGGCTGTTTCCGGAGCCGGGCATTTTGATTTCACCGGGGATGGCATCCCCTATTCCGGATAAAGCGCTGATGCACATGGCTGGCATTCTTGTTCTTTATGCAGGCGGGACGATAGGCATGCAGCCGTCGCCCGACGGCCTGACGAATCGGCCGGGCGTGATGC
>JASLDQ010000236.1 GCA_030151505.1 Chromobacteriaceae bacterium | reverse complement strand
CTGTTGAGGCTCAGGTCGCCCCGGTCGAGCAGGCGGCGCAGATCGCCGTCGGTGAAGATGCCGGCGAGCGTGCCGTCGGCTTCGACGACGGCGGTCATGCTGAGGCCCTTGCGGCTGATTTCCAGCAGCGCGTCCTTCAGGCTGGTGTCGATGCCGACCTGCGGCAGCTCGTCGCCGCTGTGCATCACATCTGCCACCCGCACCAGCAGGCGCCGGCCCAGGGTGCCGCCCGGGTGCGACAGCGCGAAGTCCTCGGCCCGGAACTGGTGGGCGTCCAGCAGGGTGACTGCCAACGCATCGCCGAGCGCCAGCGCAGCGGTGGTGCTGGCGGTGGGGGCGAGGTTGAGCGGGCAGGCCTCGCGCTCAACCGCCGCGTCCAGATGCACGTCGGCTTCGCGCGCCAGCGTCGATTCCGGCCGGCCGGTCATCGCGATCAGCACGATGTTCTTGCGCCGGATCGCCGGCAGCAGCGCCACGATTTCGCCCGATTCGCCCGAATTGGACAGCGCCACCACCACGTCGCCCGGCGCGATCATGCCGAGGTCGCCGTGGGCCGCTTCGGCCGGGTGCATGAAGAAGGCCGGCGTGCCGGTCGAGGCCAGCGTGGCGGCGATCTTGCGGCCGATGTGGCCGGATTTGCCCATGCCGGTGACGACCACCCGGCCCTTGCAGGCGAGGATGGCGTCGACGGCGGCGACGAAAGCGCCGTCGAGCCGTTGGGAAACCGCCGTGATGGCGTCGGCCTCGATGGCGAGAACGTCGCGGGCCAGGGCCAGGCGCTGCTTGGTCAGGGTAGTGCTCATAGGGCGCGGTGCGGGCTGCCGGCCGGAGCCGGGGCAGCATGGGGACGATGGTCGGCAAGTATAACAAGATATAATTGACCATCGCTCACCCCGACCGTTCGATGACCGTCAATCGTCCGCGCCGCCAGGATTACCTAGTACCGATGCATTCGCTCGCCCCCGTTGTTGCCATCCTGTTCGCCGCCGTTCTGGTCATCACCCTGTGCCGGGTCATCCGCATTCCCGCCATGCTGGGCTACCTCGTCGTCGGCTTCATCGTGGGCCCCGGCGGCTTCCGCCTGATCGGTGATACCGCCGAGTCACAGTTCCTCGGCGAAATCGGCATCGTGTTCCTGATGTTCACCATCGGGCTGGAGTTCAGCCTGCCGCGCCTGCGGGCGATGCGCCACATCGTGTTCGGGCTGGGCGTCGCCCAGGTGGTGGGAACGCTGCTCTTGATCCTGCTGGCGGTGATGCTGATGGGCGGCAGCGCCATGACCGGCTTCGCGCTCGGTGCGGTCGGAGCCCTGTCGTCCACCGCCATCGTGTCCAAGCTGCTGACCGAGAAACTGGAACTCAACGCGCCGCACGGACAGATGTCGATCGGCGTGCTGCTGTTCCAGGACCTGGCGGTGGTACCGCTGCTGATACTGCTGCCGGCGCTGGCCGGCGACGCCGAGCACCTGTGGCGCGACCTCACGCTGGCCTTTCTCAAGGTGGCCGGGGTGATGGCGCTGCTGTTTGCCGTGGGGCAGCGGGTGATGCGGCCGTGGTTCCACATGGTGGCGCGCCAGCGTTCGGGCGAGCTTTTCATGATCAACGTGCTCTTGGTGACGTTGTCGGTGTCGTGGCTGACCGAACTGGCCGGCCTGAGCCTCGCGCTCGGCGCCTTCGTCGCCGGCATGCTGATCGCCGAAACGGAATACCGCTATCAGGTCGAGGAGGACATCCGCCCCTTCCGCGACATCCTGCTCGGCTTCTTTTTCATCACCATCGGCATGCGACTCGACATCGGCGTGCTGGCGGAGCGCTTCTGGCTGGTGTTCGCCTTCGTCGCCGTGCTCATTCCCGGCAAGGCCGCGCTGATGTACGGCATCGCCCGCCTGTTCCGCAACCGTCCCAACGACTCGCTCAAGACCGCCATCGCGCTGGCGCAGGGCGGCGAGTTCGGCTTCGTGCTGATCGCGCTGGCCGGCAACCTGCGCCTCTTGCCGCCAGTGATCGAGCAGGCCGCCATCGCCGCCGTGCTGATCTCGATGCTGGCCTCGCCCTTCCTGATCGCGCAGTCGGGCCTGCTGGTGCGCAAGCTGATCCGGACCGACTGGGTCAGCCAGGCCGCCGACCTGCACCAGATACTGGTGTCGAGCATGATGCGCAACGAACACGCCATCGTCTGCGGCTATGGCCGCAGCGGCCAGGCGCTGGCGCGCTTGCTGGAGAAGGAAGACATGGCCTTCTTCGCCCTCGACCTCGATCCCGAACGGGTGAAGGAAGCCGCCGCCGGCGGCGAGGCGGTGGTGTTCGGTGATGCCGGCAAGAAGGAAGTGCTGATCGCCGCCGGGCTGATGCGGGCCAAGGTGCTGATCGTCACCTTCGCCGACACCCATGCCAGCATGAACATCCTGCGGGTGGTGCAGAAACTGCGGCCGGACCTGCCCATCATCGTGCGCACGGTCGACGACAGCGACATCGACCAGCTGCGCGAGGCCGGCGCCGACGAAGTGGTGGCCGAGGTGATGGAAGGCAGCCTGATGCTGGCGAGCCAGGCGCTGATGGCGATGGGCGTGCCGCTCAACCGCGTGCTGCGCCGCATCCGCGCGGTGCGGGAAGAACGCTATAACCTGTTCCGCGGCTTTTTCCGCGGCATCACCGACGAAAACCTCAGCCTCGACGATGCGCTGCAGCCGCGCCTGAGCACGGTGCTGCTGACGCCCGGCGCCGACGCTATCGGCCATACCCTGGCCGAGCTGGAGCTGGCGGAGCTGGGCGTGCAGGTGCGCGCGATCAAACGCAAGCTGGAGCGGATCTCGATGCCTGAGGCCGACTTCGCCCTGCAGGCCGAGGACGTGGTGGTGTTGTTGGGCACGCCGGAGCAACTGGCGACGGCGGAATTGCTGCTGCTGGAAGGCAGTTAGGGGTGCCGCGTGGCGGGAATGCGCGTGGGTTTAAGGTGATCCGGTGGCTTCCGGCTGGAGCATTTCGCCGGATGGGATTTGCACCTGCCGGGAAGCGCCGCCTTTGCTCGGCGCGTATCCAAAGCAGCCCAATCCACATCTAAGTCAAATGGCCATGCTTGGTTTCTCTATGGTCGGAGAGCAACGTGAAAACAAAGAAAAGGCATTCAATGACGTGGTTGAAGCGCTGGAGAAAGTTGCAGGTGCTGATGTGGGAAGAACTGCGTCACCTGACGACGATCCACACCAGTGACCGGCTTTGGCAGATGCCGTTTGCTGCGGCGCTTGCTTCGGGCCTGCCGCTCCTGGTCGGTGCGTATTTCAATCGCTTGGATTACGGGCTGGTCTCGTCGCTCGGCGGGCTCGTGTTTCTCTATATGCCCAGCACGCCTTTGTATCACCGGATGATATCGGTGATGGCTTGCGCGTTTGGCATGGCCGCCTGCTATGCGCTGGGGCTGATGAGCCATTTTTTTGCGCCTGTCATGATGCCGGTGCTGGTCTTTACCGCCATCCTGGTGACGATGGTCTGCCGCTTTTACGGTCTGGGGCCGCCGGGCAGCCTGTTTTTCATCATGACCGCATCGATCGGCGCCTATTCGCCGGTGGAGGTGTTGCAGCTGCCGCTGATGGTGGGGCTGCTCACCATGGGCTGTCTGCTCGCTTGCCTGATCGGGTTGGTCTACAGCGTTTATGTATTACGGATACAAACGCCCAAACCCGTGCTTCCATTGCCGCCACCGACCTTCGATTTCGTGGTCTTCGACTCGGTGGTGATTGGCGTGTTCGTGGGCATTTCCTTGGCGGCGGCGCAGTTGCTGCAATTGGAGAAAGCCTACTGGGTTCCGGTCAGTTGCCTGGCCGTGATCCAGGGCGCATCGCTGCGCGCAGTGTGGAGCAAGCAACTGCACCGGGTGATCGGTACCGGCATCGGGCTCATGGCGGCCTGGGCCTTGCTCTTGCTCCCGCTGGACAAATGGAGCATTTCCCTGACGATGATGGCGCTGACCTTCGTGGTCGAGTTTACGGTGGTGAGACACTATGCCTTGGCCGCCATCTTCATCACGCCCCTGACGATTCTGCTGGGAGAAGCGGCCACGTTGGGACACGGTTCGCCTTCCGCGCTAATCCAGGCGCGTTTCTTCGATACCGTCCTCGGGTGCTTCGTGGGGCTTGTCGGCGGAATCTGCCTGCACAGCCCGCGCTTCCGGGATGTGGCAGGGAGGCAAATGCGGCGCCTGATGCCGTCGCGTCTCATGCCATGAGGATGTCGAAGGCTCCGGGGTGGATTTGGTTGAGCATTGCGCTGATCACGCGCTTGATGGCACGGTCCCATGGGTTGTGGTTGCATTCGGATCCGTTGATGGCGTGATGGCGAGGCTTGTGCGGGGTCATCGACCGCACTGCCCGGACGGTTCGGCAGCCTCGCGGGGCGGCGGTGAAATACGGTGAACTGGTTCAGCGAGATTTCGGCGGCAGTGCTTACACCACACCATTTTATATTTCAATAAATGTTGTATAGTTGAAGTATGGAAAAAGAAATTGCTATCTCGGTCTTCGAATCGCTCGCCTCCGGTGTGCGCCTTGATGTTTTTCGCCTGCTCGTCAAA
>JASLDQ010000372.1 GCA_030151505.1 Chromobacteriaceae bacterium | reverse complement strand
GTGGTGCTGCCGGACGGCTCGGTGGTGCACCAGCTCAAGGGCCTGCGCAAGAACAACAGCGGCTACGACGTCAAGCAGCTCTTCATCGGCGCCGAAGGCACGCTCGGAGTCATCACCGCCGCTACCCTCAAGCTCTATCCGCTGCCGACCGCGCGCTCGACCGCGATGGTGGCGGTGACCGACCCGCAAGCGGCAGTCAGGCTGCTGCGCGCGCTGCAGGCGGTGTTCGACGACCGGCTGGTCGCGTTCGAGCTGATTTCCGGCCTGTGCATGGAGCTGGTCGAACGGCACATGGAGAACGTGCGCCTGCCGTTCTGCGCGCCGTGGACCGTGCTGTTCGAGCTGGCCGACGGCGGCGACAACGCCGAGCTGGATGCGCGCCTGACCGCGTGGTTTGCCGGCCGCGACTATCTGGGCGATGCCGTGCTGGCGCAGTCGGACTGCCAGCGCGAGGAACTGTGGGGGCTGCGCGAGGACATCTCGGAAGCGCAGCGGCGCGACGGCGTCAGCCTCAAGCATGACATCGCGCTGCCGGTGTCCAGGATTCCGCGCTTTCTCGATCTGGCCGCCGAACGTCTCACCGCCGCCTTTCCCGGCTGCCGCATCGTCACCTTCGGTCACCTGGGCGACGGCAACCTGCACTACAACGTCAGCTACACCCGGCCGGGCAATGCCGAGCTGCTGGCCGACGAGCATGCCGTCAACGCCATCGTCTACGACACCGCCTACCAGCTCGACGGCACTCTGTCGGCCGAGCACGGGGTCGGCCAGCTGCGCCGGCACTGGCTGGCGCGCTATCAGGACCCGACCACCCACATGCTGATGCGCACGCTGAAGGCGGCGCTGGACCCGGACAACCTGATGAACCCGGGCAAGTTGCTGTAAAGACGGCCGCGCGCCGCCGACCATGTGCGGCACGCAAGGGCGATGGGAACGTGCCCGTCACGTTCCTCGCCACGCTTCGTTCTGACGCCGCCGGCATTCTGTGCCCCCGGTCCGATGTCCCCGCGGCCCTGCCGGTGGCGCGACCGGACGAGATTGCCGGCAGCAATGTGACAACCACGCTTATCCTTCCGGAGAACGTCGATGACAACCGTCCGCTGGCCCTATCCCCATGTCGTCGCCCATCGCGGCGGCGGCCTGCTCGCTCCCGAAAACACCGTCGCCGGCATCGTGTCGGCTGCCTTTTTCGGCCAGCAGATGGTCGAATTCGACGTCAAGCTGTCGCGCGACGGCGTGGCCTTCCTGCTGCACGACGACACGCTCGACCGCACCACCGACGGCGAAGGGCCGGCGCGCGAGCGGGACTGGGCCGAGCTGGCGGTGCTGGACGCCGGCCGCTGGTTCGACCCGCGCTTCGAGGAGGAGCCGCTGCCGACCCTGAAGGACGCTGCGCTCGCCTGCCTCGACCACGGACTCGCGGCCAACGTCGAGATCAAGCCCTGCCCGGGGCGCGAAGCGGAAACCGGGCGGCTGGTGGCGCTGGAATGCGCGCGGCTGTGGGGCAAATCGACCCACAAGCCGCTGCTGTCGTCGTTTTCCGCCGTCGCGCTGCAGGCCGCCCGCGCCGAGGTGCCGGACCTGCCCTACGGCTGGCTGATCGAAGGGGCCCTGCCGGCCGACTGGCGCGCGCAGGCGCGGGCCTTGGGCGTGATCGCGCTCGATCTGGACCACGCCCTCCTGACGCCGGCGCTGGTGGCGGACATCCACGCCGAGGGCCTGGCGGTGATGGCGTGGACGCTGAACGATGAGACCGATACCGACCGCCTGCTGGGATGGGGGGTGGATTCGGTCTGCACCGACGCGATCGACCGGGTCCGGCCCTGAACGCCGGCGTGCCGCTCGGCCGCCCGCATCCTGTCCGGTGCGGAGGCGTCGTGTCCATCCTTCATGCCCGCCGCCGCGCGACGCCTTGCTGAAGCTTCGCCTCACCGGCCGGCGCGATCGGCAACTGCCGGCCGCCATTGGGGACCGGCACCGGTAACGGTACGAGGTGCGGGCCACTGCCGTCGCCGTCGAGATGACGGGGGCCTCCCCTATTTCCGATCCACCGGGCTAGCGGGGCGCGGTCTGGCGCTGCCGGTGATTCACTGCGACTGGGGAGGCGGGCGGCTACGGCCAAAGCCGCATCGGAATCGGTTGGACAAGGGGCGAAATCGAGAGGAATGAGCCATGGCGCTGGCCGTCCCTCTGCTTGGCCGTGCCTGCCGGCGAGGCCGTGAGCAGGGGCGCGGAATGCTGCCGAAAGCCGTATGGGGCTGCCCGCAGGCACGAGGGCGCGCGTTCCGTTCATCCCATGCCATCGCGCGGCAAAAGCGCCGGCCGGCTCAGAGAAACACCTTCTGCCGGTAGATCACCACCGCCACCAGCACGGTCACCGCCATCAGCGCCTGATAGTAATCGAGGCAAGACAACAACATGGACTGGCGGCCGAGCTGGTGGCTGATCTCCGACAGCGCCATCGCCCCGGCCTGGCCGGCCGCCGCGCCCTGGCTCTGGAACCACTGGTTCAGCTGGTCGAACTGTTGCTGGTAGACCGGGTTGTAGCTGCTGACCTGCTCGCTCAGCCGGGTGGTGTGCACCGCGTTGCGCGACTGCAGGAACAGCGTGGCCAGCGCGATGGCGGAGGAATTGGCCAGTTCGCGCAGGATGTTTTTGCTCTGGTAGGCGTGCGAGAAGCTCTTTTCGTCGGTCATGTCGAGGAAGCTGTTGCGGGCCACCGGGTCGACGAAGATGGACATGAAGGTGCCGCCCACCACCATCACCAGCGCGAAATGTCCCCAGGTCACGTTCGGCGCCAGCGAGGCCATCAGCTGGGCGTAGAGGGCGAGAACCGCGAGTCCGGTCAGCATCTGCGACTTGGGCTTGAGCTTGAAGCGGACGGTGAGCTGGAAGAACACGCCGAAGGCCAGCACGCTGCCCAGCGCCGACAGGCTGCTCAGCCAGCCGGTCGACAGCACCGGCATTTCCAGTCCCTGCAGCGCCAGCTTGGGCATCACGAAGAAGTTGGCGTAGGTGACGCAGTAGCCGAAGAAGTACAGCATCATCCCCACCACGAAGCGGGCGCGGAACAGGGCCTTGTAGTCGATCGTCGGCCGGTCCAGCCGGGTCAGGCGCCAGCAGAACCACAGCAGCGCAAAGCCGGCGACGGCGGCCAGCCCGAGCCAGTGCAGCGGGATGCTGAAGAAGTCATACTGCGCCCGCTGCATCGTGTACTGCAGCCCGAGCACGCCCGCCACCAGCCACACCAGACCGCCCCAGTGCGACTGGCTGCGCTCGGCCGGCGGGGTGATGGCGGTCGGCATGAAGCGCACGATCAGCACGCCGACCAGCAACAGGATCGGCAGCATCAGCCAGAACAGCGTGCGCCATTCGCCGCGGTCGATCAGCCAGGCCGCCAGCGGCGGGGCCAGTACCGGCGAAATCTGCAGGCTGAGGATGAAGGCCAGCGTCGGCCTCAGCCGCTGCGGCGCCGGCACCCAGTTGAGGATGATGCGCCCGGCGCAGAAGAAGGCCGCGCCGCCGCCGCCCTGCAGCATCCGCCCGAGCACGAACTCCGTCACGTTGCCCGAGGTGGCGCACAGCAGGGTGCCGGCCACGTAGACCAGCAGCGAGAGCAGGGCGAAATCGCGGTAGCCGATCCGCTCCACCAGCCAGCGGTGCTTGAACAGCGCGAGGATGGCCGCCGCCGCGTAGGCCGAGGCGGCGAAGCTGAATTCCTCCGGCGCCGCGCCGATGCCGCCGACGATGTAGGACGAGGCGAAGTTGACCATGGTGTTCTGCAGGAACTCAATGCAGGTCATCGACGCGACGAACAACATGAACAAGGGCGAGGCGGGCAGGACGGGGGATGGGGCAGCAGTGGCGCTGGGGACGGTCATGACGGCGGACGGCACAGGCTAAAAAACCACTATAGCCAGATCCGTTTTATCATGAAAATCGATAGTAACAATTGCCTGTATCGACATGGATGATATCGATCACCTTGCCTTCCGCCGGCTGGACCTGAACCTGCTGGTGGCCTTCGATGCGCTGCTGCTGGAGCGCAACGTCAGCCGCGCGGCCGCCCGCCTGTGCATCGGCCAGCCGGCGATGAGTCACGCGCTCGCGCGCCTGCGCGAGCTGTTCGGCGACGAGCTGCTGTACCGGCACGGCAGCCGGATGGAACCGACCCCGCGGGCGCTGGCGCTCGGGGCGCAGATCCGTCCGCTCTTGGCGCAGGCCGTCGCGCTGGCCGAGCCGCCCGGCCCCTTCGATCCGGCCCGCACCCACCAGCACGTGCGCATCTCGATGTCCGACCCGCTGGAAGCCATCTTGTTGCCGGGGCTGATCTCCCGCCTGCGCCAGAGCTCGCCCGGCATCACGCTGTCGGTGCAGGCGATGCTGGCCCCGGCGCAACTGGAGCAGCTCGACGCCGGCAAGATCAGCCTCGCCATCGGCTACTTTCCGCAACTGCGCGACGTGCATCTGGCCGAACCGCTGTTCGACACCCCCTACTACTGCGTGTTCAACCCGGCGCTGGTGCCGATGGGGCCGCAGCCGACGCTGGACGACATCCTCGGCCACCCCCACATCCACACCACCTACAGCGGCGATGCGCTGGGCCTGTTCGATCTGGCGCTCAAGCAGGCCGGCCTGTCGCGCCGCATCGTCGCCCGCAGCGCCAGCCCGCTGGCGATCCCCTTCGTGGTGGCGCAGTCGGCGCTGGTGGCGGTGCTGCCCGGCATCGTCACGCGGCTGTTCCAGCGCTACGAGGAGCTGTGCATCGCGCCGGTGACGCTGACCGGGCCGATGAACATCCGCTTGGTGCGCCACCGGCGCGAACAGGCCAATCCGCTGCTGGACTACCTGAGCGGCCAGATCCGCGACGCCGTCGGCGAGCTGGAGCGCGCGTCGGCGGACTAGGCCGCCACGGATTCCGTGGCACGGGCGAGACATGCCCGGGGCGGAAGCGGGTATTCGGCGGTGCGGTATTGCGCGTGTTCGCCAGGGGCGTGAGCCGTCGCCGGATACGCCGCCATGCCGCGGTTCTCGACCGGCAGATAGCCCAACCGCTGCGGCGACAACCTGCCGCACAATCTCCATCTTTGCCCATGCCGCCGGGAACCACGGCGGCAATGACGGCAAGGCCTCCAGCCTTGGCCGCTCCGCCCGTTCTGCCGGCCGCGGGGCCGTTTCCGGTCTCGCCTGCGATTCCCCTGCCATGTGCCGCCTTGCCTGCCGTCGTCGGTCGACCCGTGCACGGCATGCGGCATGGGCTACGGCCGTCGCGGAATCAGGGGCGGACGCTTCAGCCTGCCGCCGCCGCACCGGTCCTGCCGGGTGCGTTCGAGGGGCGAGGCGTGATGGCGGTGAGATGGGCAAAGGGCCCACCGCGACAGCGGCGTGATCGGTGACCAAGCGCGTCGCGGGGTGGCGGCGGGATGAGTGAGCGCGCTCACGGCGCAGGGCAGGGGACGTCGCGCGACCTTCCGCCTGCCGAAATCAACCGAAGGCCGGCGCGGCGCAAGTCACGAGCGTGGGCGAACGGGGCGGTGGGACCGCCGGGATCGCGCAGGTCGGCAGTCCGCGCCGGTGGCGAATCGGCGGCCGGCGCGACGCTGAAGCAAGCGGTCGGATCGAGGCCTTGCCTGGACCGGTGTCGCCCCGGCGGGCCGGGGCGGCTTTATACCACCAGCGCGGCGTCCAGCCGGCGGTCGGCTTCGGCGCAGAAGGCGGCGTTGAAGCGCAGCCATTCGCTGTCGGTCCGGCCGGGGCGGAACAGCTCGCCCGGCGCCAGCATCACCCCGGCGCGGCTGGCGCGGCGGGCTAGGTCCAGCGGCACGCTACCGGGGCGGCGCGCCCACACGAACATGCCGGTGTCGACCTGGCCGAAGCATTCGAATCCCATCCCCGCCA
>JASLDQ010000154.1 GCA_030151505.1 Chromobacteriaceae bacterium | reverse complement strand
CGCTTTGTCGGCAACCTCGGCGCGGTGGCCGGCATCAAGCCGGACGTGCTGGACAAGTTCGACGCCGACCGCTGGGCCGACGCCTACGCCGACATGCTCGGCATCGACCCGGAACTGATCGTGCCGGGTGAACAGGTTGCGCTGATCCGCCAGCAGCGGGCGCAGGCAGCGCAGGCCCAGCAGCAGGCCGCGATGCTGCAGCAAGGCGCCGACGTGGCGCAGAAGCTCGGTAGCGTCGACACCAGCCAGCAAAGCGCGTTGACCGACGTGACCCGCGCATTCAGCGGCTACACCTGATTTCAACCACCAAGGAAAGTGCCATGAACGACAAAACAATCGAGCAGGAAATCCAATCCAAAGGACTGACCGCCTCGCGCGTTACGCCGGCCGACGTCGAGGCAAACATCGCCAGCGAGCACTACTTCACGGCGCTTGAAGGATTCAATCGTGCCGGAACTTGGACCGGCATCAGCGACGAGCAGTGCCAAAAGTCTGCGCAGGCTCTTAGCCTCCTGACCTTCTGTGTCCTCGTCCTGCGCAACGGCTTCACCGTCACCGGCGAGTCGGCCTGCGCGTCGCCGGAAAACTTCGACGCCGAGCTGGGCCGCAAGATCGCCCGCCAGAACGCGATCAGCAAGGTTTGGCTGCTGATGGGCTACGAGCTGCGCAGCAAGCTGGCCGCGCCGCCATCAATTCCGCTCACGCCGGCAGAGGTGGAATCAGGCCTGGACCGCGTGCACTGGGCCGAGTCGCTGATCAAGCAACTGCCGGCCGACCACGAAGGCCGCAATGGCTGGCTGCTGAACTACGGCAATTGCGCCTGATAGGTGCACGTATCTCCTGCCGCACCCCATAGATTGCAGCCAATGAGCCAATACGACCCGACCGACATCCACCGCCAGGAGCGCGCCCAAGCCGACCGCGCGGCGCGCGGGAAGCTGGCGCGTGATAGCGAGGCGGATGACCTCAAGTGGCTCATGGGCAGCAAGCGCGGGCGCCGGATCGTGTGGCGGCTGCTGGAGCAGGCCGGCGTGTTCCGGCTCTCGTTCCACACCGATGCGATGCAGATGGCGTTCAACGAAGGCAACCGTAACTACGGCAACCGGGTGCTGACGCTGATCCACGCTCACTGCCCTGAGCGCTACCCCACGATGATCAAGGAGCAAACCGATGAGCGACACCCTGATGACTGACCCAGCTACCCAGCCGCCGGAAGGCCAGCCGCCCGCTGATCAGACTGGCCAGCCTGCCGCCGGCGCGGAAGGCCAGCCACCTTCTGCCGGCGAGCCGGCTTCCCAAGGCCCCGCGGCCGAGGGCGACCAGCCTGCGGACGGTCAGCAACAGCAACAAGCCAAACCGGAAGGCGCGCCGGAGAAGTACGAATTCACCCCGCCGGAAGGTGTGCAGTTCGATGCCTCTGTGATCGCGCAGTTCTCTGAGGTCGCCCGCGAGCTGAATCTGCCGCAGGACGCCGCACAGAAGGTGCTCGACAAGATGGCGCCGACCATTCAGGCCCGGCAGGCCGAACAGCTCGCCGCGCTACGGGAGGACTGGGCCACTTCGGCGCGGGCCGACAAGGAGTTCGGTGGCGACAAGCTGACCGAGAGCCTGGGCGCCGCCAAAAAGGCACTCGATCAGTTCGGCTCGCCCGAATTCAAGACGTTGCTGAACGACTCCGGCCTGGGCAACCACCCCGAAGTAATCCGCTTCATGGTCCGCGCCGGCAAGGCCATCAGCGAGGACCGCTTTGTCTCCGGCGCACAAGGCGCGTCTGGACGGAGCGACGACCCGGCCAAGCGCCTTTTCCCCGATCACGCTTAACTGCAAGGAGCCTTACCCATGCCCACCCTCGCCACGACTCATCCGACCCTGCTGGATGTGGCCAAGCGGCTGGACCCGAACGGCAAGATCGACACCATCGTCGAACTGCTGGGCCAGACCAATGAAATCCTCGACGATATGACCTTCGTCGAGGGCAATCTGGAAACCGGGCACAAGACCACCGTCCGCACCGGTCTGCCGGTGCCGACCTGGCGCAAGCTCTACGGCGGCGTGCAGCCGACCAAGAGCAGCACCGCACAGGTCACGGACTCGTGCGGCATGCTCGAAGCCTACGCCGAGATCGACAAGGCGCTGGCCGACCTCAACGGCAATACCGCGGCTTTCCGCCTGTCGGAAGACGCCGCGCACATCGAAGGCATGTCGCAGGAAATGGCCTCGACCCTGTTCTATGGCAACGAGGCTTCCGAGCCGGCCGCCTTCACCGGCCTCGCGCCGCGCTTCAACTCTCTGGCTGCCGAAAACGCCGACAACATCGTGAACGGCGGCTCTGCCGTCGGCCAGACCGACAACACCTCGATCTGGCTGTGCGTGTGGGGCAACAACACCGGTCATGGCATTTTCCCGAAGGGCTCGAAAGCCGGCCTGAGCATGACGGACAAGGGCCAGGTCACCATCGAGAACGTCGACGGCCAAGGCGGCCGCATGGAAGGCTATCGCACCCACTACCGCTGGGACATGGGCCTGTCCATCCGCGACTGGCGCTACTTCGTTCGCATCCCGAACATCGACGTGTCCGAGCTGAAAGACTCCGCCAACGGCCCGGCCGCGCAGAAGAAGCTGATCCAGCTGATGGTGCAAGCGAC
>JASLDQ010000141.1 GCA_030151505.1 Chromobacteriaceae bacterium | reverse complement strand
CGAAGAACGCATCATCGGTCCAATCACCGCTGACGATCTGGCCGACCTCCACGAATTTCTCGCCAACACCACGCTGGCGCTGACCGGCCTGCATATCGCCCTCTTGCTCGGCTGGCGCCGCCCCATGGCGCTGGCCACCCTGTTCGGCACGTCGCGTCGTCGCCCGCCGGTCAAACCCGTCACGCCAACCTCTTCGTCCATCAAATCCCAAGGATGCCGACCATGAAACGCCTGCTCCCGCTCGCCTGCACCCTCCTCCTCGTCCCGCTGGTTCCATTGGCCCAGGCCGCCACGCCCACCTCCATCCTGCAGTCCTACCAGACCGCGGCCAAACAGCAAAACCCGGCCTTTACCGCCTCACCCGAGCGGGGGCGCGCCTTCTACCAGCGCGAGGTCAGCCGCGACGGCAAGATGGTCAGCTGCGCCACCTGCCATACCGGCGACCCGCGCAAGCCGGGGGAAACGCGCGCGTTCCGGCCGATCAAGCCGCTCGCGCCGGTGGCCAATGCCGAGCGCTTCACCGACGAGAAAAAAGTGGAAAAGTGGTTCCGCCGCAATTGCGACGACGTGCATGCCCGCGAGTGCACGGCAGCGGAAAAAGCCGATTTTGTCGCCTGGCTGCTGACCGTCAAATAAGGAGAATCCAATGAAAACCCCGCTCCAGCTCTCTCTGCTGCTCGCCATCGTCGCGCTGCCCGCGCTGGCCGACGACGATTACGGCAACAAGCACCGCTACCGACAGGTTCCGCCCAATGCGACCTACAAGGCCGAGTGCGCCACCTGCCACATGGCCTACCCGCCGGGCATGCTGCCGGCGGCATCGTGGCGCAAGATGATGAATGGACTGGATCGCCATTTCGGCGAGAACGCCTCGCTCGAGCCCGCCACCCGCAACGAGATCACCACGTTCCTGACCATGTGGTCGGCGGAAAACACCAATCCGAAATACCAGCGCAAATACGCCGAGAGCAGCACCAACCCGCCGATCCGCATCACCAGCACGGTCTGGTTCCGGCACAAGCACGACGAAATCCGCCCGGAAGTGTTCCGACGCAAGGGCGTTGGCAGCGCGGCCAACTGCGTGGCCTGCCACCGAGGGGCCGAACGCGGCGACTTCGACGACGACAATGTCCGGATTCCTCCCCGCTGACCCCGGCAACCAAGGCCGGCGATGCGGGATCAGCCGGAGTCATCCTCCCGGCATGGCAAGAGCCGTGCCATGCTGAGAAATAGCATGGCCGGCCTGAACAGCCTTGCCGACTCCGGATGTATCAAACAGTCATCCGGCGGGTGTAGATTGTTATTTCATTCTCTAAAACCAACGATAACCATGAACCACCAACTCCTTCCCGCCAATGGCGAAGACCATGAACAGGACAGCCCGGAACGCAGCCAGGCCGCCCGGAAAAGCACGCTGGTCAGCGTGGCGGTCAATCTTGTCCTGACGACCGGCCAAGTCATCGCCGGTATTTTTTCCGGCTCGCAGGGCCTGATCGCGGACGGGATCCACTCGCTGTCCGATCTGGTTGCCGATTTCGTCGTGCTGTTCGCCAACAAGCACAGCCAGAAGGCGCCCGACGCCGACCATCCCTACGGACACTACCGTTTCGAAACCGCCGCCTCGCTGGTACTGGGCCTGCTGCTGTTGATCGTGGGCGTGGGCATCTTGTGGTCCGCCGTCCGCAAGCTGGAAGAACCCCACCTGATCGGTCAGGTCCACCTGGTCGCGCTGTGGGTTGCACTGGCGGCGCTGGTCGCCAAGGAGACGCTGTTCCGCTACATGCTGGCGGTGGCAGAGCGGGTGCGGTCCAGCATGCTGGTCGCCAACGCCTGGCATGCCCGTTCGGATGCGGCCTCGTCGCTGGTGGTGGCCGTCGGCATTGGCGGCAATCTGCTGGGCTACCCGATTCTCGATCCGATCGCCGCGCTGATCGTCGGGTTGATGGTGGGCAAGATGGGCTGGAGTTTTACCTGGGATGCGCTGCACGACCTGATGGACCGTGCCGTCACCGAAGAAGAAACCGCAGCCATCCGCGCGCGCCTGCTGGAAACCGCCGGGGTAAGCGGCCTGCACGACCTCAAGACCCGCAAGGTCGGCGACCTGATTCTGGTCGACGTTCATCTGGAAGTGGATGCGGGAATGACGGTCAGGCAGGGCCACGATATCGCGGTGAACGCCCGGCGCGGCGTGATGGAAACGCTGCCGGTGCTGAACGTGATGACCCACGTCGACCCGGTCTGAACCGGCCATCCACACCCCATCCAACCACAAGGCCGGACCGGCCTTCTAAACGAGAAAAACCATGAGCCAAACTTCATCCACACGCTACAACGGCGGCACCATCGCCCTGCACTGGCTATCGTTCATTCTGGTGGCGGCGACCTTCGCCTTCATCGAGTTCAGGGGCATCTTTCCGAAGGGCACCGATGCCCGCGAAACCATGAAGCTGCTGCATTTCCTGTGCGGTTTCGGCGTGCTGGCGCTGACGCTGCTGCGCCTGGTCTGGCGCGTCACCCACAAAACGCCCCCCATCGTTCCGACCCCGTCCGCCCTCAACACGGCAGCCAGCCACGCCGGCCACGCCCTGCTCTATCTGGCCCTGATCGGCCTGCCGCTGTCCGGCCTGACCATGCTGACCGCTTCCGGCAAGCCG
The DNA here is from genome assembly GCA_030151505.1 of Chromobacteriaceae bacterium. Taxonomy (GTDB): domain Bacteria; phylum Pseudomonadota; class Gammaproteobacteria; order Burkholderiales; family Aquaspirillaceae; genus JASLDQ01. Next base: position 2,605 of record JASLDQ010000141.1, on the reverse strand, counting down.
CTGGTCCTGCCGCTGCTGAATTTGACGCTGGCAATGCCGGTGCCGCTGGACAAGGCGCTGGCGGGTGACATCAAGGAAGTTCATGAACTGGTCGCGTCGACGCTCTACGTACTGATCGGCCTGCACGCCGCAGCGGCGCTGTGGCATCACTGGCTGGTCCGCGACAACACCCTGGTGCGGATGCTGCCGATCGGCCGCCGCGAATGAACGGAGTTGGCCCGGCCGGCCAACGGTCGCGCCGCTTGGCTGACCGTCAGTTCCGCCGCGTACCGCCAAACGTGACGGTCACCATCAGCCCGCTGGCCGCACCGGGGTTGTCGGCCAGCTCGATGCTGGCACCATGGGTGTCGGCAATGTTCTTGACGATGGCCAGTCCCAGGCCGCTGCCGGCATGGCCGTTGCCCTCCTCGCGGTAGAAGCGGTCGAACACCCGCAGCCGGGCGGCCGGAGACAAGCCCGGCCCCGTATCGATCACCTGCAGCACGGCCTGCCCCTGCCTCTGGCCGACCACCACGTCCACCTTACCGCCCGCCGGGGTGTACAGCAGCGCGTTGCGCACCAGATTGCCGAGCAGGATGGCGAGACTGTCGCCATGGCCCGATACCGTCGCGGCGTCGGCGGTGACGTCGAGGCCAAGATCGAGGTTCTTGTCGCGCGCCATGTCGTCGTACTCGGCCACGGTCTCGCCCGCCAGCCTACCCAGGTCGACCGGGGCAAAATCCTGTTCAGCCATCTGCGGTTCGTGCCGGGCCAGCGTCAGCAACTGATGCACCAGGTGCGCGGCCCGATCCAGCCGCTGGTTGAGCTTGACAAAGGCTTCGGCCCGCTGGGCCTCATCGACGGTCCGTTCGGCCAGTTGCAGCTGCAGCTTGAGTGCGGTCAGCGGCGTCCTGAGCTCGTGCGCGGCATCGGCCACAAAGCTGCGCTGCGCCGCCATCGCCAGTTCCAGCCGGGTCAGCAGGTCGTTGAGCGCCAGCACGACCGGACGGACCTCAGGCGGCGTCTTGCCGAGAGCCAGGGGTTTGAGCGCCGAAGGGGATTGCCGGCCGACAGCGCGGGCGAGCTGGTCCAGCGGGCGCAGACTGCGGGAGACGACCAGCAGGATGAAGATGGCCAACAGCGGCATCAGGACCAGAAACGGCAGCAACGAACGAAAGGCCAGCTTGATCGCCAGCTTGTCGCGGTCATCGGTGGAACGGGCTACCTGGACCAGATGGCCGTGCCGGGTGTCGGTGAAAACCTGCCAGCGCTTGTGGTCGGACACTACCGCATGGTGGCCGTTCTTGCGGAATGTCGGTCTGGGAGGACCGGGGTCGGCATTGGCCGAATACACCAGACGGCCATCCGGGTCCCAGACCTGCACAGAGATGTCGTCATCGAGTTCGTCGTCGTCATCGACCTGATGCTGTTCGACGATGCGGGCAGGCAGGGAGGTGGCGATCAGGCGCAGCTGATCGTCAAACAGTTCGGCCGTCTCCTTGCGGACCTTGACGAACATCATCGTCCCCGCCAGCAGAGTGGATGCCAGCATGCCGCCCAGCAGCCAGACCAGCAGTTGTCGCCGGATGGATCTCATTCTGTGCCGACCACCTTGTAGCCGACGCCGCGGACGTTTTTGATGAAGTCACTGCCGAGCTTCTTGCGCAGGGAGTGGATGTAAACTTCGATGGCGTTGCTTTCAACCTCCTCGCCCCAGCCGTACACCTTTTCCTCCAGCACGGAACGAGACAAGACGACGCCGGGCGGATCGACCAGCGCATGCAGCAGGGAAAACTCGCGGCGGGACAAATTGAGCGGCGCGCCCTCGAAGCTGGCCTCGTGGGTGGCCGGATTCAGGACCAGCCCGCGCAGGCTGATTTCGGGATTGCTGCGCCCGGACCGGCGACGCAACAGCGCGCGGATACGGGCGAACAATTCGTCCAGATCGTAAGGTTTGACCAGATAATCGTCGGCGCCGGCATCCAGTCCCTTCACCCGGTCGGCGGTGGCATCGCGGGCGGTCACGATCAGCACCGGCGCCTCGCCGCCGTCCGCCCGGTAACAGGACAGCACGCTCAGACCCTGCTGTCTGGGCAAGCCCAGATCGAGCAGCACCAGATCGTAGCCGGTGGTCTTCAAGGCCAGTTCGGCGCTGATGCCGTCGCGCACCCAGTCCACCGCGTAGCTTTCCCCGCGCAAGCCTTCCTCGACGCTTTCGCCAATCATCCTGTCGTCTTCCACCAACAATATCCGCATGCAGCTGCCTTTTCTCTCATCAGGACGTGGTTGTTTTTCCAAGGGCCCCTACCGTCCACATCTTGCCGCGCCAAGAGTTAAACCTGGCTGAAATGACCGGCAGCCAAGGCGCTGCGTCGTTTCAGCCTCGCCGCTCAAGGCGGCGTGCGACCGGCTCCGGTCGAATGGCCTTCAGACCGGCAGCGGCATGATGCCCACCCATATCATGTCTTTGACATTTTTTAATGTGCCTGAAGATTTTTAATCAATTAAAATATGCTTTCCACGCTCTAAACGCCCGCCGAACATTACCCCAGCGGGGGCCGCTGGTATCGAGCACGCGCTGATCGCGCCTTCCATCCCGTCACATGAGTTCGACATACAAAATGAA
>JASLDQ010000078.1 GCA_030151505.1 Chromobacteriaceae bacterium | reverse complement strand
ACGCGGAAATCGGCCCGCCAGACCGTCAGCGCGGCCGCCGACTGGTCGATGCTGTCCATCACGGCGGACAGGTCGTCAGGGTGTATCAGGGCGAAGGCGGGCCGGGCATCGTCGCGAACCGCCTGCGGCTCCAGATGGTAGAGATCGCGGAGCATTGCGCTGGCATAGGGAAAGGCGGTGCGTCCGTCCGGGTGGAGCTGGAACTGGTAGATAACCCCCGGTACGTTCTCGGACAGCTTGGCCAGCAGGCGGTCACGCTCCTGCAAAGCCAGCGTCGAACGTTCCTGCTCGGTCACGTCGGTCGCCACGCCCAGAAAGCCGATGCAGACCCCCTTGAGATCGTCCAGCCGGTTGACGGTCAGATCCACCCGGCGGCGCGCGCCGTCGCGGCGCAGGAAGGTCCAGCGCCGGGTCTCGCTTCCCTTCAGCGCCGCCACGGTCGTCCAGACTCCGATACCGTCCAGCGTCCGGGCAAACTCGGCCTGCAGTTCGTGCTGGCGCGCCGCCACCTCGGCCGCATCGTGAAACAGCAGCGGGGTCTGCTTGTCGACCACGTCTTCGGCCAGATAGCCCAGCAACAGCTCCGCCCCATGGTTGAACAACTGGATGCGCCCCTGCAGATCGGTCGAAATGATGGCGACACTGGAAGCCGAACGCAGTACGTCATTCAGGTAGTGGCGCGCCTGCCGCAAATCCTGCAGCCGCCGGCTGGCGATATTTTCGGCATAGTCGCGCCGGCTGACGAGGATGTAGAACAGACATGCCACCATTGCCGCCCCCCCTGCCGCCGCCAGCCAGCCGAGCCACCGGCTCGACCCGCCGTGCACGACCAGGGGGGCCTGAAGCGCGACCTGCAGATGGCGCGTCCCTAGGTTCAGGGTATCGCGATAGTGCAGCATGCCGTCGCGCAGTGCCGCTTCGCCCGGCTGCCGGGTGTCGCGCAGGTCCAGACTCGCCAGCGTCATCCCGTAGGGCGCGACCACCTTGCCGATCAACGCCGTCAGCGAATCCATGCCGTAGGAGGTCACCACGAAACCGCGCAGGCGGCCGACGTCGCCGGGGCTGGCGCTTTCCCGCACCGCCACGGCTGCCACGAAACCGGTGCGCTCCTCGCCGCCATGCAGAAACCGGGTCGGATCGGACACCACCACGCGGCCGGTATGGCTGGCGGCCTCCAGCAGGGCGCGATGGTGCGTCAGGACATCCACGCCTTCGAGACTGGCGCTCTGGCTGGCCGGAGCGACGTGGATCACGCGGGTCGAGGAATGCGGCTTGAGCATGTAGCCGGACGGCCCGTCCAGCTCCGCCCACAGAAAACGTTCGTAACGGTCGAGATAAGGCGAGACGAAAGACGTGAACTGCCAGCCGTCCGGATTGCCGATCTGCTCGATGAAGCGGCCGGTGGTCACCAGATTGCGGGTGTCCTGCTCGAGCCGGCGATTGACTTCTCCCACCGCCCGTCCGGCCTGTTCGCCCAGACGGTCGATTTCAAGCTGCGTCTCGGCCGCGTCGATGCGCAACAGCAGATAGCCCAGGCCGCCCAGCACCAGACAAAACAGGCAGGCACTCAGCATCAGCCAGTGGCGGCGACGCCGGCGGACGTCATCGGTCTTGGCATGGATAAATCGGCACATGATCATTCGGTGGCGGTTTCCGGCAAACAGTTCAATTCATCATCGACATTGCAACGGCGATCGTCCACCCAGCAAATGCCAAAAGGATGAAATACCCGCGAAACAATCAAAAAAACGGGCCGGCACAAGCCGACCCGTCGGTGAAACATGCGCCCCGCGCCAGCGGGCTGCGGGAATCAGACCAGCCCGATCCCCTTGAGCATCACCACCGCGGTCAGGATGGGCGACACCCAGCGCAACAGCAGGAAGCCGACCGCCACTAGGCGACGGTTGTCCAGCTTGCCGTGATTGCCCAGCTCGGCCTCGACTTCCTTGCGCCCCCACACCCAGCCGGTGAACACGCACAGCAGGATGCCGGACAAGGGCATCAGGATATTCGAGCTGAGATAGTCGTACAGATCGAAGAAGGTCATGCCGAATGGCTTGACGTCGGCCAGCGTGCTGTTGGACAGCGCCGCCGTCGTTCCGGTGACGGCCAGCAGCAGCACACAGACCAGCACCGACCGCGCACGCGACCACTTGAAGCGTTCGGTCAGCACCACCACCGGCACTTCCAGCATCGACAGCATCGCGCCGGTGGCGGCAATCGCGGCCAGCACGAAGAACACCACCAGAAACACGGAACCGCCCGGCATGTTGGCGAACACCGCCGGGATGGTGATGAACAGCAGCGACGGTCCTGCCGCCGGCTCGAAGCCGAGCGCGAACACCGCCGGAAACACCGCGATGCCGGCCAGCATCGACACGGTCAGGTCGGCCAGCATCACCCGCGAGGCCGTGGCCGGGATGTTCTGCTCGTCGCGGAAGTAGCTGCCGTAGGTAATCATGCTGCCGATGCCGACCGACAGCTTGAAGAACGCCAGCCCCAGCGCGGTCAGCACCACACCGGCGTTGATCTTGGAAAAATCGGGCGCGAACAGGAAATGCAGGCCAGCGCTCGCGCCCGGCAAGGTCAGGCTGCGCACGCAGATCAGCAGCAACAGGATGAACAGCACCGGCATCAGCCGCTTGGTCACCGCCTCGATGCCGCGCGCCACGCCCATCAGCAAAATGGCCCCGACCAGCGCCAGCACCGCCCACTGCCACAGCAGCGATTCCAGCGGACTCTTGATCATCGCCTCGAAGGCGGCGCCGGTGACGGCAGGGCTGCTGGACAGCACCTGTCCGGTGGCGGACTTGAAAATATAGGCGAACACCCAGCCGGCAACTTCGGAATAGAAGGCCATCACCAGGAAAGCGGCGATGCCGCCCATCAGCCCGACCAGCCACCACGGCCGGCCCTTGGGGGCCAGGCGTTCCAGCGCCGATACCGGGTTGGCCTTGGCGCGACGCCCCAGCATGATTTCGTTGATCATGATCGGCAGGCCGACCAGCAGGGTCGCCAGCAGGTAGACCAGCAGAAAGCTCGCGCCGCCGTTGGCGCCGGTCAGATAGGGGAACTTCCAGATGTTGCCCAGGCCCACGGCGGAGCCCAGTGTGGCGGCCAACACGCCGAACGAGCTGGTAAAGCCGTCGCGTTTGACCGGTGTTGAAGTCTGGCTCATGGCGATTCTTCAAGAGTTGGGAATGGGCGCGGATTGTGGCGAGCCCGCTCCATCGCCGCAAGGTGGAAACGTGACATAAATCTGCAAAATCGTTCGCTGACGGATAAATCCTCCACTCCATCCGGGCGAATCAGCCGATCACCCCTGCCTTTCCCGCAACATCGCCAGCATCGCCGCCCGGTCGCCCAGCACGCGCGCCGCGTGCGGACGCGCCGACGCCAGTTCGAGCCAGACCGTCAGGCGCGGGTAAGGCAGCAAGGGGTCGGCGCCGCAAATGCCCTGATAGGCTTCGCGCAGCCATGGCAGGTGGACCACGCCCGCGATGTCGGCCAGCCCGAAGGCCTCGCCGGCCAGCCATGGCCCGCAGCGCGCCAGCCGGTCGAGAGCCGCCAGACCGCGATCGATCTGCGCGCGCTGCTCGTCCCGGTTTTCGTCCCGCAGCGGCGCCCCGAAGAACCAGTGCCAGGCCCAGGGCCCGCAGGGTGTGACGCAATACAGTTCGAGCAGCTGCACCAGCTCGCGCACCCTGCCGCGCGCCGCCGGATCGGCCGGATACAGCGGCACCGCCGGCTGTGTTTCCTCCAGCCACTCGATAATCGGCTGCGACTCGGCCAGCACCAGCCCGTTCGATTCGATCCACGGAATCTTGCCCATCGGGGACTTGGCCAGCACCTCGCTGTCCTGCGACGGCCGGGCTTTCACCTCGTCGAAGGGCAGCCCCTTTTCCAGCAAGGCCAGCTTGACCTTGTTGTAGTAATTGCTGAGCGACAGGCCATAGAGGCGGATCATCGGCGACTCCGGATCAAAAATGCAGCGACATGCTTGGTTTTAGCCGGGATTGGCCATTCATGCCCAAGGATTATCCGTGCCCCGCCGGGCAAAACACCCGTCATGGAAAACCGCACTTTCCGCGCCGCGATTTTCCTTATCGGCCTCGCAGTTTTTCGCATCGCAACAATCGGTTAGAATCAAAGCTATTTTTCATCCTACGCAGCACCCCCCGATGACAGCTCCCGAAGTCCACCGCCTGCGCGAAATCCCCTACAACTACACCTCGTTCTCCGACCGCGAAATCGTCGTCCGCCTGCTGGGCGAGGACATGTGGCAGATGCTCAACGTGCTGCGGGCCGAACGCCGCACCGGCCGCTCGGCCCGCATGCTGTTCGAGGTGCTGGGCGACATCTGGGTGGTGAAGCGCAACCCCTATCTGCAGGACGACCTGCTGGAAAACCGCAACCGGCTGAGCCAGCTGGTCGGGGCGATGCGCCACCGTCTGGGCGAAATCGCCGCCCGCCGCGCCGGCAACGAGCATGTCGACGCGCTGCTGGCCGCCAGCCACGCCGCGGTCGACACCTTCGAGCGCGAATTCGCCGACACCGCCGAACTACGCCACCGCATCCACAAGCGGCTGGCCGGCATCACCCGCAAGGACAACATCTGCTTCGACGGGCTGGCGCGCGTCAGCCACGCCACCGATGCGACCGACTGGCGCATCGAGTTCCCCTTCGTCGTACTCAACCCCGACAGCGAGGACGAGATCGCCGGGCTGGTCGCCGCCTGCTTCGAAATCGGGCTGACCATCATTCCGCGCGGGGGTGGCACCTGTTACACCGGCGGCGCGATTCCGCTGACGCCGTATTCGGCCGTCATCAACACTGAGAAGCTCGACCGCCACAATGGCGTCGAATACCTCGACCTGCCCGGCGTCGACCACAAGGTCGCCACCATCCAGTGCGGCGCCGGCGTGGTCACCAAGCGGGTGGCCGAGGCGGCCGACGCCGCCGGCCTCGTGTTCGCGGTCGACCCGACCTCGATCGAAGCCTCCTGCATCGGCGGCAACGTGGCGATGAACGCCGGCGGCAAGAAGGCCGTGCTGTGGGGTACCGCGCTGGACAACCTCGCCAGCTGGCGCATGGTCGACCCGGACGGCAACTGGCTCTTGGTCGAGCGCGTCGGCCACAACCTCGGCAAGATCCACGACGCCGAAGTGGCCCGTTTCCGCCTCACCCGCCACAGCCCGGACGGCAAGACCAAACTGTCCGAGGAGATGCTGGAAATCCCGGGCCAGGCCTTCCGCAAGGTGGGACTGGGCAAGGACGTGACCGACAAGTTCCTCGCCGGCCTGCCCGGCGTGCAGAAGGAAGGCACCGACGGCATCATCACTTCGGCGCGCTTCATCCTGCACCGCATGCCGAACCACATCCGCACCGTGTGCCTGGAATTCTTCGGCGAAGTCAGCCGCGCCACCCCGGCCATCGTCGAGATCAAGAACTACCTTGATGCCCACCCGAGCGTGCAACTCGCCGGGCTCGAGCATCTGGACTGGCGCTATGTGCGCGCGGTCGGCTACGCCAGCAAGGCCAAGGGCCGCGGCCGGCCCAAGATGGTGCTGCTGGCCGACATCGTGTCGGACGACGAGATCGCCGTCGGCGAGGCCGCCAGCCAGGTGGTCAGGATCGCCAACGCCCGCACCGCCGAGGGCTTCATCGCCACCACGCCGGAAGCGCGCAAGAAATTCTGGCTCGACCGCAGCCGCACCGCCGCCATCGCCAAGCACACCAACGCGTTCAAGATCAACGAGGACGTGGTGATTCCGCTGCCGCGCCTGGGTGACTACTCCGACGGGATCGAGCGCATCAACATCGAGCTGTCGATCGCCAACAAGGTTCAGCTGCTGGAGGAACTGGAAGCCTTCTTCCAGGGCCGCCTGCCGGTGGACAAGCTCGGCTCCGACCTGCCGACGTCCGAGCTGATCGGCGACCGGCGCGCTTCCGCCCTGGAGCTGGTCGGCGCGGTCAAGACCCGCTGGCAGTGGATTCTGGACAACCTCGACGCCGGCTTCGACAGCTACACCCTGCTCTACCCGACCGCACCGCTGGAAAAGAGCGACGCCGACGCCTTCGCACCGACGGTGTTCCACGCGCTGCGCGACTTCGTGCTGCGGGTGAGCTGGAAACGCGAGGTGCTGGCCGATCTGGAAGCGATGTTCGGCGGCAAGACCGACGCAGCCATCCTGTCGGCGATCAAGGCCCTGCACGCCCGCCGCCTGCGCGGCCGCGTGTTCGTCGCGCTGCACATGCACGCCGGCGACGGCAACGTCCACACCAACCTGCCGGTCAACTCCGACGATTACGAGATGCTGCAGACCGCCCACAAGGCGGTGGCCCGCATCATGGAACTGGCGCGCGGGCTCAACGGGGTGATCTCGGGCGAGCACGGCATCGGCATCACCAAGTTGGAATTCCTGTCCGACGAGGAGATCCGTCCCTTCGTCGAGTACAAGCAGAAGGTCGACCCGCAGGGCCGCTTCAACAAGGGCAAGCTGATGCCGGGCGCCGACCTGCGCAACGCCTACACGCCGTCGTTCGAACTCTTGGGCGCGGAAAGCCTGATCCTCGAGCAGTCCGACCTGGGCAAGATTTCCGAGTCGGTGAAGGACTGCCTGCGCTGCGGCAAGTGCAAGCCGGTGTGCGCCACCCACATTCCGCGCGCCAACCTGCTGTACTCGCCGCGCAACAAGATTCTCGGCGTCGGCCTCTTGACCGAGGCCTTC
>JASLDQ010000073.1 GCA_030151505.1 Chromobacteriaceae bacterium | reverse complement strand
CGCCGCCACGCCGGCCACGGTCCCGTGCTTGTTCCGTGCGGCACCGGCAAAAGCGCCCGGCGCCAGACCCGCGTACAATGCCGCCCATGCTTACCGACGCCGAAAAAGACGCCATCCGTCACCACTATCAGACCATCGCCCAAAGCCTGGCCGGCTTTCGCCCGCGCGCGGCGCAGCGGCGGATGATCGCGGAAATCTCCAACGCTTTCTCCCGCGCCAAAGAGCGCGAAGGCGACGAGCTGCCTGAACGCGAGGGCGAGAGCATTGCCGTGGTGGAAGGCCCGACCGGCGTCGGCAAGAGCCTTGCCTATCTCTTGGCTGGCGGCGTGATGGCCAAGAGCCGAGGCAAGAAGCTGGTGGTCAGCTCCGCCACGATCGCGCTGCAGGAACAGCTGGTATTCCGTGACCTGCCTTTCGTGGTCAAGCACAGCGGACTGGAGGCCAGCTACGCGCTGGCCAAGGGGCGCGGACGCTACGTCTGCCCCTACCGTCTGTTCCAGCTGACCGCCGACTCGACCCAGGGCGAGCTCCTTGCACCCGACCCGGCCATGGCCCTGTGGGAGCGCAAACCGGAAGCGCGCGAGCTGGAACAGCTCAAGCGCATGGCCGACGAGTTCTACTACAAGCGCTGGAACGGCGACCGCGACGAATTCGACGAAACCATCGACGACCGCCTGTGGGCCCGCGCCACCAACGACCGCCACGGCTGTCTCAAGGCCGCCTGCCCCAACCGTGCCGACTGCCCTTTCTACGCCGCACGCGATGCGCTGGAACACGTCGACATCATCGTCACCAACCACGACCTGCTGCTGGCCGACGCGGCGATGGGCGGCGGAGTGATCCTGCCGGCGCCGGACGCGGCGTTTTACTGCATCGACGAAGCGCACCATCTGGCCAAGAAAGCCATCAACCAGTTCGCCGCCGACCATGCCGTCGGCCCCACGCTGGGCTGGCTCGACAAGGTGCAGACGCTCGCCTCGCGCATCGATGAGCTGATCAAAAAGCGCGAGCTGACCGACCTCACCATCGAGGCCGCCGCCGCGTGCATCGAACACCTGAAGCAGTTGTCGGCGGTGCTGGACGGAGTGGACGCGCTATTCCCGTCCGACGACGGCGGCGATGCCAACTGGCTGATCGATGCCGGCCCCCTGCCCGAGGGACTGGACCTCTTGGCCGCCAACCTCGCCATCAGTTCGGCCGCGCTCGAAAAAAATCTGTCGGCGATGAGCGATGCGCTGGCCGAAACCCGCAAGGACAAGGACACCGACAGCGGCCTGACCGATCGCATGTCGAGCGAACTGGGCCAGTTCATCGGCCGCTCCGAGCCGTTCGCGGCGGTGTGGCAACTGTTCGTCACCGACACGCCGGACGGCGCGCCGCCCATCGCGCGCTGGATCGCCGCGCGCACCGTCGGCAACCGGCGCGACTACACCGTCAGCGCCTCCCCGGTGTCGGCCGCCTCCGACCTCGCCAACAACCTGTGGCGCAAGACCGCCGGCGCAGTGCTGACCTCTGCCACCCTGCGCTCGCTCGGTTCTTTCGACTTGCTGCTGCGCCAGACCGGTCTGATGTGGCTGCCGCAAACCAGCACCGTCGCGCTCGACTCGCCATTCGACTTCGCCCGCCAGGGCGAGCTCTACCTGCCGCGGCTGGCCGCCAGCCCCAAGGACGCCGCCGCCCACACCGCCGAAATCGTCAAGTGGATGCCCAAGCTGGTCGACCTCACCCAGCCGACCGGCACGCTGGTGCTGTTTTCCTCGCGCCGGCAGATGGAAGACGTCGCCGCCCGCCTGCCGGCCGAACTGGCCGACCGCACCCTGGTGCAGGGCACCCTGCCCAAGGGCAAGCTGCTGGCCCAGCATCTGGAGGCCATCGCTGACGGCCGCCCCAGCGTGATCTTCGGGCTGGATTCGTTTGCAGAGGGGCTGGACCTGCCCGGTGATGCCTGCATCCACGTCGTCATCGCCAAACTGCCCTTCGCCATGCCGGACGATCCGGTCGGCCTGACCCTGTCGCGCTGGATCGAGTCGCGCGGCGGCAATCCCTTCATCGAAATCTCGGTGCCGGAAGCGTCGATCAAGCTGATACAGGCAGTGGGACGGCTGATCCGGACCGAAAGCGACTACGGACGGGTAACGATACTGGACAACCGCCTGCTGACGGCGGCCTACGGGAAGAAACTGCTGACGGCGCTGCCGGGATTCCGGCGGATTTGAGATTCGGCGCGAAGGCGCTGAGGACTATCCTGACCCCGGTGAGTAGAGCCTCTCTCCGCACACCGGGTTTATTTATCGCATATCAGAATGCAGGACTGAATTTGTAAATGCGATCAAAAAACAGTGTTGGCAATCGTCAACTTGAACGCTGCTGTCAACGCCGGTATTCCCATGGCGGAATCGGGTTCTGGTCGCCCCATAAGCCCATGCCGTGTTCGCGCGCATATTCCTGAGCCCGCCGGTATTGTTCGAAATCGTCCCGGTTCTGCAGACGGCGAGCATAACGGCTGTAGTGCCAGGCGTAGCCCGAGGCGACCATGGCAAGATTGACATCGCCCCCTTCCATCCAGACCCGCCCCACCAGTCGCCGATAGCGGTCGCGCTGAAATATGTCCACCCGGACTTGGCGCTGAAACAATTTGTCGGCCAGCAACTGGCGCGCGCGCAAGCCATAAGGCTGCGACCGTTCCGGCGCGTCGATGAAAGCCAGACGGATCTTGTGCTGCCACATGCCGGCATCCAGCACGGTGAGGGTGTCGCCGTCGGCGATGGCGACGACCCTGCCCTCGATTACCTCTGCCCGAGCGCCACCGTGCAGGACAACCGCGCCAAGCAGCATCAATCCCCTTATCCATGCCGCATGGCGATGGGTTCCGGCAGCGCGGCGCATGGCACTGAGGAATGATAGGAAAGCAGGCATGAACGGGGCCGATGGTGATGGTGGAAGGCTTTGCGCCGCTTTGCTAATGGCGCATGGCGGCAATTATGCACATTGACTTGATCGGAACAAAGAAAATGCCGCACAAGGCGGCATCGGGATCAAACTCGGCAAACCGGGTCAGGCGACAGGATCGCGCTTCGGATTCCATAGCACGTCGGGAACTCCGGCCCGGAAGTTGAGGTAGCGCGCCAACACGAACAGCATGTCGGATGCGCGGTTGAGATACTGCTGCAGCAATGGCGACAGGGTTTCGCGCTGCGCCAGGGTCACGACCGCGCGCTCGGCGCGACGCGCCACGGCCCGGGCGACATGGGCATGGGCTGCTGCCGGTGTGCCGCCCGGGAGGATAAATTCCTTCAGCGAACTCAAGTCGGCATTCATGGACTGGGTCATGGCCTCCAGGCGTTCGACATGCACCGCCGCAATGGCGGTGTAGCCGGGAACGGCCAGTTCCCCGCCGAGATCGAACAGGTCGTGCTGCATCGTCACCAGCCAGTCACCCACAGGTTCCGGCAGCGCACCGCTCAACAGCACGCCAAGCTGCGAATTGAGTTCGTCCACGTCGCCGATGGCATGAATGCGGTCGCTGTTCTTGGCCACGCGACTACCGTCGCCCAGGCCGGTGGTGCCCTTGTCGCCGGTACGGGTGGTGATCTTGCTCAGACGCATCGGAAGCTCTCGCCAAATTCGGAAAGAACGGAAGGATAAGCGAGCGGGGGATATGGTCAACCCCGAGAAGGACAGGGCTATTCCGGTATCGCGGCTTCAGTCCACTGATCAGCCGGCGTCATGCCGATGCCGCCGCATTGCCCTGAAAGCGCAGGCATCCGCTGGCCGGCCGGCGGATGGCGCCGAGCTATTTGCCGGTCATGTCGTGGTAATCGGTATTGAGGCCGGCGGCCTTGTAGGCGCGGGCGACCACGCGGGCACGGTCGAGCTGCCCGGCCTCGACGCCGACGATCTCGAGGATGCGCTCGTAGCGCAGGAAGTCGTCCGGCACGCCGAGCGAGAGATTGAGCAGCACCGGTGTGGCCGGCTCGACCGGCAGACGGGTGGTCAGCAACACCGGCGTTTCGGCCGCCAGCGGGTCGTCCAGCCGCACATGGGGCACGAAGGACTGGGCCTGAAAGGTCCACAACTGGGCGTCGAAAGCGGACAGGGCGGCATCGTCGGGCAGTAGCACCGTCAGCCGCTGCCCGTGCTTGACTACCGTCGCCGCGAGCTTGCAGGCAAACGCCAAGGGCGCGGCGACATGGTGGTAGAAATCAATCCGCGTCATCGTCGCCTGCCGCTTCGGTGGCTTCGCGGCGCGGGCGGCCGCGACGTACGACGTTGCCGGTGGCGATGTCGGCGCGGTCGCGGAGGAACTGCGCCAGCATCGGCACCGGACGGCCGGTGGCGCCCTTGTCCTTGCCGGATTTCCACGCGGTGCCGGCGATGTCCAGATGCGCCCAGTCGTAGGCCTTGGCGAACTTGGACAGGAAGCACGCCGCCGTCACCGAGCCGGCCGGCCGGCCGCCGATATTGGCCATGTCGGCGAAGTTGCTCTTGAGCTGTTCCTGGTAGTCGTCCCACAGCGGCAGGTGCCAGGCGCGGTCGCCAACCTCGTCACCGGCGGCCAGCAGTTCGCGCGCCAGGCCGTCCTGATTGGCGAACAGGCCGGTAGCGACGTGGCCCAGCGCGATGATGCAGGCACCGGTCAGCGTGGCGACATCCACGACCAGCGCCGGCTCGAAACGCTCGGCGTAGGTCAGCGCGTCGCACAGGATCAGCCGGCCTTCGGCGTCGGTGTTGAGGATTTCGATGGTCTGCCCGGACATGGACTTGACGATGTCGCCCGGCTTGACCGCATTGCCGGCCGGCATGTTCTCGCAGGTCGGGATCAGCGCAACCAGATTGAGCGGCAGCTTCATCTCGCACGCAGCCGAGAAGGCGCCGAGCACGCTGGCTGCACCCATCATGTCGTACTTCATCTCGTCCATGCCTTCGCCCGGCTTGAGCGAGATGCCGCCCGAGTCGAAGGTGATGCCCTTGCCGACCAGCACCACCGGCTTGTGGCGCATCCTGGCCGGACGTTCGACCATTTCCTCGTCGTCGGCGCTGTCCTGACCACGGTACTGCAGCACGATGAAGCGCGGCGGTTCGACGCTACCCTTGGCGACC
>JASLDQ010000057.1 GCA_030151505.1 Chromobacteriaceae bacterium | reverse complement strand
TTTGCAGACCACAAAAGGCGCGAATGAAACCACAAAACAGTTACTGTGAACACGCCCTAGTGATTTCATACCGATATGCTTGGGTATGACCACCGCTGGAGTCCCGCGTTCCCTCGCCGGTACAAGCCAGAGGCGGGCATATTTCCGGACGACGCTTCCGATGACATGGCGAGGGCTCTTACAATGGCGGCTCTTGCCCTCTTGTGTCCGTGCCATGCTTTCTATTCTCGTCGCCAATCCCAAGGGAGGGAGTGGAAAATCCACCATCGCCACTCATCTGGCGGCCAGCTTTGCCACCCGTGGCCAGCGGGTGCTGCTTGGCGATACCGATCGTCAGGGCACGGCCTCGCATTGGCTGTCCTGTCGCCCTGCCGCTGCCGCAGCCATCCGCCAGTGGGAGGTCGATCTGGACAATGTCGCCCGTGCTCCAAAAGGCGCCGATGTGCTGGTGATCGACAGCCCGGCGAATCTGCACGGGAAAAAGCTGAAAGAGCTGGTCAAGCGGGTGGACCGCATCATCGTGCCGGTGCAGCCGTCGCCGTTCGACATGTGGGCCAGTCGCGACTTTTTTGCCGCGCTAGCCGAAGAAAAGGCCGTGCGCAAACAGCAGGCCTTCGTCGGCGCGATCGGGATGCGGGTCGATTTGCGCACCAGGGCCTTCGGTGATTTGGCGCAGTTCCTGGCGGGCTTCGATTTGCCGGTGCTGACCAACCTGCGGGACACCCAAGGTTATGTCCGCGCCGCTGCCGCCGGGCTGACATTGTTCGATTTGCCGCCGGCACGGGTGCAGAAGGATCTGGAGCAGTGGGAGGCGGTGCTGGCGTGGTTGGCACAGCAAGGGTGAGGCACAGGGTGATGCGCGGTGCACCTGCCGCCGGCGAGGCCTGGGCGGTCCGGTAGATCGCCCGCCCGTGCATCGGCTTCAATCGCATGCGCTCGCTTTCGCTGCGCGCGCCGGTTTTCGCTCTGCCACGGTGACCGGCCCCGTTTTGTTCCGAGTCCGGTGGCTCGGCCGGCCGAGCGTGCCATCGAGCTTGCGCCCCCTTTGCTGCAGACCTTGGCGGGTATCGCAACGACCGTGGTCCGAGACGATAAGGACGGAGTGGGTGGCGTGTTCTTCCCTGGAAGACCGGTCCGCTGCTCGCCGGTCATCGCTTGTACGTCCGAAACTGAAGAGCAACGGGCCGGGGGCCGCTTCCGGTTTTTGGCGGGCTGCCCTGCCGCGCACCCTGCCGGCATCGTGCGGCCGAGCGGCCTGCCGGCTAGCTTCAAAGCTCGGGAGGTGGCGACTCCAGAAACGCCTTGAGGATGAGCGCGTGATTGCACTGCGGGTCGCGCGCGGCGTAGAGCAGGGTGACCGGTCCGGCTTCGGCCTGTTCGCGTACATGTTCCGCCGCCTGGAGGGCTGAGTCGGCCTGCAGCTCTTCCAGATAGCGGGACTTGAATTCCTTCAGTCGCGCCGGGTCGTGCCCGAACCAGCGTCGCAATGCCGTGGACGGGGTCAGCTCGCGCAGCCACTCGTCCAGTGCGGCATCCTGTTTGGACAGGCCGCGCGGCCATAGCCGGTCCACCAGAATGCGGCAGCCGTCCGCGGGGCTTGCCGGTTCGTAGACGCGCTTGATCTGCAAAGTCATGGTGTGATCCCCGTTTCGTGGTTTACTCCGTTTGTCTGCAAACGAATTTTGCGTTGCCAGTCGGGCTCGGCGCGGCAAGCTTAGCCAGGTGGGGGCCTGAACCGTGCAGGTCGCATGGCAGGCTCCTCCCGTGCGCGGGTAAGATATGGCGGCGCATTGTCCGTGGCGGACACACCTCCTCATTTATCTGATTATTCGATCGCATTTCCATGTCCACCATCCTCGTTACCGGCGGTGCCGGCTATATCGGCTCCCACACTTGCGTCGAACTGCTGGCGGCCGGCCATCAACTCGTTGTCGTCGACAATCTGTGCAACAGCAAGCGAGAGTCCCTGCGTCGCGTCGAACGTATCAGCGGTCGGACGGTGACGTTCGTCGAGGCCGACGTCCGCGACCGTCCGGCGCTGGCTGCGGTGTTTGCCCGCCACGCCATCGATGCCGTAATCCATTTTGCCGGTCTGAAAGCGGTGGGGGAGTCGGTGGCCAAGCCCCTGTTCTACTACGACAACAACGTGTCGGGCACGGTGGCATTGCTCGAGTGCATGCGCGACGCCGGGGTGAAGTCGCTGGTGTTCAGCAGTTCGGCCACGGTGTACGGCGATCCGGCCCGGGTGCCGATCACCGAGGACATGCCGCTGTCGGCCACCAACCCCTACGGCCGCTCCAAGCTGATGGTGGAAGACATCCTGCGCGATCTGTTCCGCTCCGACGACAGCTGGCGGATCGCCCTGCTGCGTTACTTCAACCCGGTCGGCGCCCATCCCTGCGGGCTGATCGGCGAAGATCCCAACGGCATTCCCAACAACCTGATGCCTTTCGTCAGCCAGGTCGCCATCGGCAAGCGGCCGTTTCTCAGCGTGTTCGGCAACGACTACCCCACGCCGGACGGCACCGGCGTGCGCGACTACATCCACGTGGTGGATCTGGCGCAGGGACACGTCGCGGCGCTGGACGCGCTGGCCCTCCAAAGCGGTGTGCTGACGGTGAGTCTGGGAACCGGCAAGGGTTATTCGGTGCTGGACATGGTCAAAGCGTTCGAGGCGGCGAGCGGGCGCGAGATTCCGTACCGGGTGGTCGAGCGCCGTCCGGGCGACATCGCGGTTTGCTACGCTGATCCGGCTTTGGCTGAATCCTTGTTGGGCTGGAAGGCTAAATTTGATCTGGCCGACATGTGCGCCGATTCCTGGCGCTGGCAAAGCGGCAATCCCGACGGTTATGGCGAGGCCGATTAAGCGGTTTGTCCCGCCGCGCCACCTGCGTCGCCGGCAAGGGCACTCGGGGCGATTGCGCGAATTAATAGCAGGGATCGGCGGCTAAAACGGAAAAACGCCGCGTCCAGTTTCTGGACGCGGCGTTCGTTTTTTTGCCCGGGCCGTAGCTCCTCGGGTCCGGCGCTCAGACGATCACGCCGCCGCCCAGACACACATCTCCTTGATACAGCACCGCCGATTGCCCCGGCGTGACCGCCCACTGCCTGTCGGCGAAGCTGAGGCGGATGCGCTCGGACGAGAGGTTCTCCAGCCGGCAGGCGGCGTCGGTCATGCGATAGCGGTTCTTGGCGGCGTAGTCGCCGTCGGCCGGCGCCGCATCCAGCGTCCAGCTCAGTTGCTCCGCCTCCAGCGTTGGCTTGAGCAGCAGCGGATGGTCGTGGCCCTGCACCACGATCAGGCGGTTGGCCGGAATGTCCTTGCCGGCCACGAACCACGGCTCGCCGTTGCCGTCCTTGCTGCCGCCGATGTTCAGGCCCTTGCGCTGGCCCAGCGTGTAGTACATCAGGCCCTCGTGCTGGCCGACGACATGGCCGTCTGGCGTCACCATTTCGCCCGGCTGCGTGGGCAGGTAGCGCTGCAAAAACTGGCGGAACGGCCGCTCGCCGATGAAGCAGATCCCGGTCGAATCCTTCTTCTTGGCGTTGGGCAGGCCGATTTCGTCGGCGATGCGGCGCACCTCGGTCTTGTGCAGGCCGCCCAGCGGGAAGATGGCGCGGCTGAGCTGCGACTGGTTGAGGCGGTAGAGGAAGTAGCTCTGGTCCTTGCCCGGGTCCACCCCCTTGAGCAAATAGTGAATCCCGTCCTGCTCCTGCTTGCGGGCGTAGTGGCCGGTGGCGATGCAGTCGGCCCCCATCTTCATCGCGTAGTCGAGGAAGGCCTTGAACTTGATCTCGGCGTTGCACAGCACGTCCGGGTTGGGGGTGCGGCCGGCCGAGTATTCGTCGAGGAAATACTTGAACACGCGGTCCTTGTACTCGGCGGCGAAGTTGACGATTTCCATGTCGATGCCGAGCAGGTCGGCCACGCTCATCGCATCGAGCGAGTCCTGCTTGATCGAACAGTATTCGTCGTCGTTGTCGTCTTCCCAGTTCTGCATGAACACGCCGATCACCTCGTGGCCCTGCTGCTTGAGCAGGTGGGCGGTAACGGACGAATCCACGCCGCCGGACAGGCCGACGACGATGCGTTTCTTGGTGCTCATTCGGGTGAAAATCCTTTGTTCCATACCGGCAACGGAATGACGGCGGCGTCATGGCCGTTGTCGAAAAACCAGCTGTCGACCGCCCAGCGGCTGCCGTCGGTAGCGGCGACCACGGCGGTGTAATGCAAGTCGACGATCCACGGCGCGCGCCAGCTGATGCCGGCGGGCCGGTGGTGATGGAGCCAGCCTTGCGCGGCGATCCACTCCAGCCAGTCGTTGTTGGTGGTGCTGTGGTCGACGCAGTCGCGCTTGCCGGGGCTGGTGCCGTCGTTGAAGTTGCCGCCGCGATCATCGCCGATGGGGGTTTGCCGCGCGGCGACGCGTTCCAGCGCGCCGATGGCATAGGCGATGGCGGCGCGCTCTGACTCGGCGTCGGTCGTGGCGGCGAAGCGCTCCTCAAGCTCCCGGATGTCGGCATCGCCGACGTCGAAACGGGTCCGGACCTTGCAGCCGTAGCCGTAGCATAGCGGCAAGGATGTCCCGGCCCAGGTCACGGATGTCGCCGGCATCAGCAGCAGGCTGGCCAGCAGGGCAGGGGCGAGGGCGCGTCGCCGGCCGGTCATGTCGGGCCGAAACGTTCGAAGCCGACGTGGGTCAGCAGCGCCAGCGGGTAACGCACGCCGGCCTGGTAATCCGCCACGCAGCGGCGCACCAGCGAGCTGCGGTGGCGGTCGGCGCTGGCGGTGATTTCTTCGGGCGTCAGCCAGCGCGGTCCGACGATGCCCTCGTCCAGCTTGGCCTCTCTGTCGTGCGACAACGCCTTGCAGGCGAAAGCAAAACGCAGGTAGACGATTTCGGGCGCATCCTGCCGGGGGGCCGCGTAGATGCCGACAAGGTGGGTCGGCTCGACGTGCCAGCCGGTTTCCTCGTAGGTTTCGCGCACCACCGCGTCGAGCAGGGTTTCGCCGTGCTCCCAGTGCCCGGCCGGCTGGTTGAAGCGCAGGCCGTCGTGGGTGTGTTCTTCCACCAAAAGAAAACGACCGTCGCGCTCGACCAGCGCCGCGACGGTCGCGTTCGGTTTCCATTGAGTCATCTTGATTCAGCTAGAAGGTTGTTCGGGCTGAATTATATCAGCCCGGTTCGGGATGTCGCGGCCGGGCCGCGGCGACAGAGGGTGGGGAGTCGACGGCATGGCTAGCGGCTGACCCGCACCCGGATCGCCGAACGGCTGCTTCCGCTGCTGCTGGCCTGTCCCAGCAGCAGCGTGTCCTCGCCCGATTCGTCGCGATCGATGCCACCGACGGCGATCCACTCGCCCAGCCGGCCCCGCACCCGGGTGCTGGCGCTTTGTCCCTCGATCCAGCCGCCGGCTGCGAAATCCTCGCGGCGGGTGGCGAGCTCCAGCGTCACCTCCTGTCCGTCCAGCCGTGGCCGGACCCAGAAGCCGGTGACCGCATCGAAGTAGGCGCTCGGACGAGCGCTTGCGCCGCCGGGGTAGATCACCCGCCAGTGCCGCGGTCGGCTCTGCGACAAGGTGATGTAGCCGTCGCCGCCGTCGAGCAGGCTCAGCGTCTGGGAGGTGGTGGAGCGATTGTCGGTGTCGCGTCGTTCGCCGCTGACGCCGACGCCGCCGTGCCGGCCGCCAATCCCGATGCCGATTCCGGAACTGCCGCCTCCCGAGCCGCCGCCGATCATCACCCCGCCGATGCTGACGCCTCCGCCGATGCCGATCCGGCTGTCATGCTGGCTGTTGCCGGCCCGCTGTTCGACCGTGATGGTCAGTTGCTGCGCACGGCGGTCGAGCTGTGCCACCAGCGCGGCCAGCTCGTCCTGGCGCTCGGGGCGGGCGCTGATGACCACCTGGCCGCGCAGGCCGGTGATGCGCTCGTCCGGCCCGAGCAGCGGGCGGACGGCGGCGATGATGTCGTCGGCGTCGCGGTAGCGCAGCTGGATGACGTTGAGGCTGTCGGCCATCACGCCGGCGGCCAGCAGCACGAACAGGGCGGTGACGGCGAGGCGTTTCATCCCTGCTCCTTGCCGGCGCGCCAGATCGACGCGATCAGCCACATGCTGTTGAAGAAGGCGACCATGAAGCCGAGAAAGCCGAACAGCGGCAGGCCGAACAGCATCGGTCCGGCCTTCACCGTCATCACGATGGACGAGCCGATGATGAGGCAGCCGGTGACGATGCCCATGGTCAGGCGGTTGGCGCTCTTGTCGATCTGGTAGCCGAAGCGGTCGAGGCGTTTTACGTCGATGTCGATGCGGAACTTGCCGCGGCGCATTTCCTTGGCCAGCCGCACCACGTCGCGCGGCAATCCGCCGATCATGTCGACGAAATCCAGA